>DASQYE010000277.1:0-9291 GCA_035639355.1 Pyrinomonadaceae bacterium | reverse complement strand
ATCGAGCGCACTTTCCCGGCCGAGCTGCGCTTCGATCCGTCGCAGTTCGGCAAGACCGAGAAGCTGACCGGGCCGCAAGGCAATGCCGACCAGAACACCTACCACGTCGTCCATGTGACGGAGACCCAGAACGGCCCGGCGGGTAAGTACCTGGTCAACGATCAGGGCGTGCCTGTCTACTTCGTCGATCAGGGCATCAACGGCACGCGAAAGGTCAGGCCCGACGGGACTACCGTCGAGACCAAGTACGATGCGCCGAAGGCGACGCTGATGTCCTACATCATCAAGGGCATCCTGAACCGGCAGCTGCCCTGGGGGCTGGTGCTGCTGGGCGTGATGATCGCCATCGTGCTTGAGATGAGCGGGATACCGTCGCTGGCTTTCGCGGTCGGCGTCTATCTGCCGCTCTCGTCGTCGAGCCCTATCTTTATCGGCGGAGCGATTCGCTGGCTGGTTGACAGGAGCATGCGCAAGCGCCTGGCGCATCGCAAGATGACGGAAGAAGAGCTTGTCGCCGAAGGCGACAAGAGTCCGGGCGTGCTGATGGCTTCGGGCTACATCGCGGGCGGCGCGCTGGCGGCCATCGTGATCGCCATCATGGCGGGCGTTCCGTGGCAGCGGCTCATCGACTTCAATAAGAGGATCGACGCCTGGTCGCTCGGCAATCCGCTGCGCACGGGCGGGTACTCCGACTTCCTGTCGATGATTCCGTTCATAGTGCTGGCCGTTCTGCTCTATCTGGTCGGGCGCGAGTTGTTGCTCGCCAACGGCCCCGCCGGTGGTCGCTCGGGCAAGTACAGGTAAGAGGAAGTCGGGCGCTTCCCCCACTAAAGCCGAGGGGAAGCGCCCGGCGGCGGCAACGTTTCCGGCCCCGGTACCTTCTATAAATGTGTGGCGCGGCGGCCCGTACAGGAGTCGCGCCGCGCTTACGTCTACACGGATTGAAGGAATAACCTGTTGATGAATACTCGCACAGCCCCTCGCACCTGCCCTCCTGCTCTCCTCTCAGGTTTCATCTACGCCCTGGCGCTCGTCAACTTGCATCTCGTCGCGGGCGGAGCAGCAGCAGTAGCCGCAGCAGCACCGGCGGCGGCGCGCCTCAACGCTTCGGCGCAGAACCTTTCGGCCCGCACTCCCACAGAGACCGTGCGCGAATTCTACAAGGCGCTCAGCGAAAAACGTTTTCGTGAGGCGTTCGCCATGTCAACGCTAAGGCCGGCGGTCGAGGGGCTGAGCGACGAAGAGTTTGAGGACTTGCGGCCAGACTTTGAGAAGATGGCGACGGCGGCCGCCAATATAGTCGTCAGCGGCGAACAGACGAGCGGTGATACGGCCACCGTCTTCGTCAAGATGAAGGACGGAGAACCGTCCGAGCCGCCCGACGAAGTCACGCTCATGCGCGTCGGCGGCTACTGGATCATCGGCGACAAGGCGAGCCGGGATAGTGTGAGCAGGGAAGGCAAGAAATACTTTTTCAAGGCCCGCATAGACGCGCACCACGCTGAAGCGCAGAGCATGTTGCAGCGCATCAGCGTCGCCGAGCTGGTCTACAGCCAGCAGCACAACGGCCTCTACGGCGATCTACAGACGCTCATCGCCGCCGGGCTCATGCCGAAAGACCTTGAAGGAACGGAGTCAACCGGCTATCGCTTTCACATCACGCTCGGCGCGAACGGCAAGAGCTTTACGGCGGGAGCCGAGCCCGCGCGCTACGGACGCACGGGCCGCCTCTCCTTCTTCATGGACAAAACGGGGATCAGAAGCGCCGACAACGGCGGCAAGCCTTTTCTCCCGTCCGAGAAGGAATAAACCCCGGCTTTCCACCGAAAGGGGGCTGGGCCCCACTCTCTGGAGGGCTCGCGCGAAAAAGAGAAGGCCCATGAACGTCGCCGTAGATTTAGACCACCTCGCGCCGGACTGATCGTAAAGGTCACACGCTCCTGGGCAGCGGTGTAGGCGGTCGTCGCCGAGCTGCTTTTCTCTTTCTTTTGCCCCCGTCCGCGTCAACTTGGTTGAGCTGAATCGTATCCCCACTGGTCTGAGAAGAAATGCCGGAGCTGCTGCGTTCTATCATTGCTCGCTTGCGGAGCATGGCGGGTGATCGCCGTCGCGCCAGGCGGCACCGAGTGCGATTGCCTCTTAGCCTCTCATTGCTCAACGTGAAATCGAGCGCCGAGCGGGCCGTGGCGCGTCGTCCCGCACAAGTCGAAGGCTACACGCGTGATCTTAGCGCGACGGGCCTGGCGCTGGTCGTACCGACCATACGCGCCGGCGACCATTACCTGACGGGCGAGGGCCGAAGCCTGCTCGTCACGCTCGAACACCCCAAGGGGCCGCTTACGCTCAAGGTCTCTCCCGTCCGCTACGAACAGCTTGACGAAAGTGAAACGGAGAGGGGCTACCTGATCGGCGTGCGGATCACCGAGATGAGCGATGCCGACCGCGCTCGCTACGACGCATACCTCCAAGAGCAGGAACGAACGAAGGGATGAGGGCGGAGGGCGGAGGGATGAAAGGAACGCTTCAACTTCCTTGAATGCTTTTCTTATTCATCCCTCATCCCTTAAATTGGAGCTTGCCGAAAGCTTGCGGGACGTGGAAGTTGGGACGCGCGGTGCGCGTCGGTCGCCAGGCAAGGTAGCCGCGCCGAGCGCCCGCTCCGACGCAGCGGAAGAGGTTTGCGCGCCAGGCTTCGCCCGCAGCGGGCGCGCCGCCCAGCCCGTCCCACGGAATGCGCATCGCGATTGTGATTCGATCAACGGCGACGCGCGCAGCGGCGCTCATGCCCGAACGGTATTCCAAATCGGTCTCACGCGCGTCCGGCAGTTGATGAATGCTCAGGTCCAGCCATTCGCCCGTCGGCGCGGCCTCGAACTCGAAGTAACGCTCGGGCCTCGCCGCGTCGCGCGCGATGAACAGCTCGCACACGTCGCGCTCCCAAAGGCCGACGGTCTTCGTCCCGGTTTGCGGCGTCGCGCTCGCGACCAGGGGCTCGTTCTGGCGGCAGACGAAACGTACGTACAAGGCAAAACCCGACCACGCCACGCGCGCTTCGGCATGACGACCGACCGGCGCTTCATCGCCAGACCAATACCTGGTCAGATGAACCGGGCTCGCGCCCTTCCACGCCTCGTGGTCTAGGTCGGCAGCCGCCATGTCTGCGCCTAGATGAGCTGCTTCTATGACGTTTTCAGTATCCCGCATCGGTCAATTGAGAGACAGCAAGAGCAAGGCGGAAAGATGAAGTAAAAGCATTCAAGAGAAGGAAGCATTCCTTTCATCCTTCATCCTTCCGCCTTGCTTTTGAGCGCTTCGAGGCAGGCGGCGAGCAATCGGGCCGGATCGTCGCCGTGAAGAACGCACGCGCCCGTGCTCTTGGGAAAAGTTTTCAGGAGTCGCTCAGCCTCGTCCGCGACGCCCCCTGTGCCCGTCAAGCATCCTATGATCTTCCCCTCGTCGTGCGCGATGGTGAACTCGTTAAGCGCGCCCATAGAGCCCGCGATGAAGAGCACTATGTCGCACGAGCGCACGAGGACGACGTTGCGCCCCTTGAGGCCAAAGCCCGTGTGTATAATCAGGTCGCAGGCATCCGACGGCAATTCATAGCGCGAGGCGTGCTCGCGCTCGTCGCTCGCGGGCGAGACGCCTATGTGCAGCGCGCCCGCCTCCTTCGCGGCACGCCCGACGATGTATATGAGCCCGGTCGTCGCGCCCGTCAGCAATGCCACGCGGGGCGCTCGGGCGGCGACAGCTCGTCCGAGCGCCTCCGCCTTCAAGCGCAGCGCGTCGGCCACCCCTTCGGGCAGCGCATCATCGGCCGAGCCCATCACGCCGACTTTAATCATCGTAATAGTCGATAGTAAGTCGGCAGACCGCTTGCCCGCTAAAGGCCACGCGCTGGCTGCCGACGACCGGCTGCTTATTACTTCTTCTCAGCTTCTGCTCACTTCTTTCTGTACTTCTCAAACCAGCCGCGAAGGTAAAGTATCAACTGGATTCTGTTCGACGGGTGGCGCAGGCCCGGAACGGCGTTGATCGGATGATACTCGTCCGCGATGCGTACCATCACCGTATCGACCTTGCGCATCTTGAGCGCGCGGTAGAACTGCTCTGTCTGCTCCATAGGCGTGCGCAAATCCAGCTCGCCCGTCATCAGCATGGTCGGCGTCTTGACGTTGCCGACGTAGGTTATAGGCGAGCGGCGCAGGTGCTCCTGCGGGTCTTCCCAGGGAAGCTTCTTGAAGTTGAAATACCAGTCGGCCGAATCGGTCGTGCCTATAAAGCTGTACCAGTTGATGACGGGCTTCATGGCGACCGCCGCGGCGAAGCGATCCGTATGGCCTACGATCCAGGTCGTCAGGACTCCGCCGCCGCTCCCGCCGCAGACGAAGAGGTTTCTCTCGTCAATATAGCCGCGCTTGATAACCTCATCGACGCCCTTCATCAGGTCGTCGTAATCCTCGCCCGGATAGTTGTTGTTGATGGCGTTGCCGAACTCCTGCCCGTAGCCGGTCGAGCCGCGCGGGTTGGTATAGAGCACGACGTAGCCTTCGGCGGCGTGGTTCTGAAACTCAAAGTTCATCCCCGTGCCGTACATCGAATGCGGGCCGCCGTGTATGTAGAGCATCAGCGGGTACTTCTTCGACGCGTCGAAATCCGGCGGCTTGACGATCCACCCCTGAATCTTCTTGTTGCCGACGGAGTCGTACCAGATTTCTTCCACTGGGCCGAGCTTGCGCCCCTCCATCAGATCGTCGTTGACGCCCGTCAGCTTGCGCGGCGCGCGGAAATCGCCGGGATCGGTCGAGGGCCTGGTCTTCGCCGCGTTGACGGTGAAGGTGACGACATCGCCCGCCTCCACGGCGCTCGAAAGCACGCCGACGGCGCGTCCTCCACGGCTGATCGAAGAGGTCAGCAGTTGATGATCGCCGGTGGTGAGCTGCGCGGGCGCTCCGCCCTTAACCGGCTCGAACCAGAGATTGTTAGTGCCGCGATCTTCCGTCGTGAAGTAGATGCCGCTTCCGTCCTGGGCCCAGATCAAACCACCCGGCGCGCGATCAAAATCTCCGCCGAGAAGGCGCTTGTTCCCGCCGTTTGAATCCATCAGGTAAAGCTTGGAGACGTTGTAGGTATTGTCGTTCTGATCGTAGCCCAGAAAGGCTATAGAGCGGCCGTCGGGCGAAACCGCCGGAGCGTAGTCAGGCCCGTTGCGATCGGTCAATGCTCGTATGCCGCCGCCCGCTATCGAAAGCGCGTAGATGTCTTCGCCGCCGCGCAAGTATTCCGCCTCGGGCTTGCGCACGGCGCTGAAGACAACGGTCTGCGAATCCATCATCCACTGCGGGTCGTCGTGATTGTAATCGCCGTCTGTAAGCTGTCGCGGCGTGCCGCCCGTGTCGGGGATGACGAAGATGTGTGTGAAGCCTTCGGGCCGCCAGCCCGATTGGTCTGCGCGATAGTTGAGCCTATCGACGACGCGCGGCGCATCGACCCACTTCGCCCCTTCCGGCTTCTCGGGCATCTTGACGCTCATCGCGGGCTTGGCCGGGACGAGCATGTTGAAGGCTATATGTCGCCCGTCCGGCGACCAGCTCAGACCCGAAGGGCTGCGCTCAAGCCGCGTCAGCTGCGTCTCCTCTCCGGTATCCATCCACTTGACGAAAATCTGCGAGCCGGTCGGCTGGCCCGGAGCGATGTAGGCGATACGTCGCCCGTCCGGCGACCAGCGCGGCTGCGAGCCCTTGACCAGAAATCGCTTCTTGCCGCCGTCCGAGTTCATGATCCAGATGTCCGTCTCATACTTGTCGTTGATCTTGTCCGTCCAGCGGCGCGTGAAGACGATCTGGCTGCCGTCGGGCGATATCTGCGGCGACGAGACCCACTCCCAATCCAGAAACAGATCGGCCGTCAAACGATTCCCCTCGGCCGCCCATGCCCCCACGGCGAGCGCCAGTATCAAAAAGAACGCCGGATAAAAAGTCCTTCGATGCATTAATGATTCTCCTTTTGAGCTTTTATAGCACACAAATTTCCCCCGCCTGAAAGGCCCCGGTGCAAGCCCGCAGTGGCGGGCGCGCCAAGCGACGGGGCTCATGAAAGCGCGGGCCGACCGGTGAAATCCATTTCGCCCCTGTGATATAGTCTCGCTCGCGTCTACCTAAGGCGAGCGAGTGAGCCTTCTCGGCCCCCAGGCCTCCGGTAGCATTATCTTCCATAGCCGGAACCGTTAATCAGGCATCCATCTTGCAGGATAATAAAATGACTACCACCAACCCCCTTCGCCATTCACGCCTCGTCGTACTGACAATGGTCGCGGCCCTCTTTTCGAGCGGCGGCTCGCCGTCACGGGCGCAAGACCTTAAAGGAGGAGCGGGTCTGCTGACGCCCCCGCCGCCTAAGACCTCCACCAGGCAGAGGAGCAGTTCCGGTTCTGCGTCGCGGACGCCGCGCACGAACACGACCGCGTCAAACCCTTCGGCGAAGCGCAGGCTGGACGAGCCGGGCGTCGAGATAGCTTATTGGCAGACGATCAAGGACAGCACGAACCCTGAGGATTTTAGAGCCTACCTGAAAGATTTTCCAAACGGGCGCTTTATAGCGCTGGCTCGCAACCGTCTCAACGCTCTCGCCGCAGCGGGCGCGCCGTCCAGGCCCCCGCAACCCGAACCTGCGGCGACCGGGCCCACCGCCACCGCGACGGGCGATGCTGAGACATACAACAAGCGAGGCAATGATTATTACTCGGCGGGGCAGTACAGTGCCGCCGCAGAGCAGTACAAGCAGGCGATCAGCGCCGAGCCGGATTTCGCCGTCGCCTACTACAACCTGGGCAACGCATACGCTGTCCAGAAGCGTTATGCAGAGGCCATCGAAAAGTTCAAGCAATACATACGCATGCAGCCGGACGACCCGGACGGCTACAACCGCCTGGGTCTCGCCTACGATTCGACGCAGCGCCCGGCCGAAGCCATAGATCAGTACAAGCAGGCCATCAGCGTCGCGCCCGATTACGCCGTGGCCTATTACAACCTTGGCCTGTCGTACCAGACGGGGGAGCGCTACCCGGAAGCCATAGAACAGTTCAAGCAGTACATCCGTCTCAAGCCGGACGACGCGGACGGCTACTATAACCTGGGGAATACTTACTACACGCAGCAGCGCTACCCGGAAGCCGTCGAGCAGCTGCGCGAAGCGATTCGGCGCAAGGCGGATAACGCGGGCTTCTATAACAAGCTCGGCGTCATCTACGACGCCCAGCAGCGCCCGGCCGAGGCCATCGAACAGTACAGGCAGGCGCTTCGACTCAAGCCGGACTTCGCCGTCGCCTACTACAACCTCGGCCTCTCCTTTCGCGCTCAACAAAACTATACGGAGGCCGTCGCGCATTTCAAGCGCTACATCTCCATGCAGCCCGACGACGGAGACGGCTATTACCATCTAGGCTATACTTTTTTCGCTCAGAAAAATTTCGCCGAAGCCCTCGCGCCGTTTCAGCAGGCTGTCCGACTCAAAACAAACGACCCGGATTGGTACAACCGCCTCGGCCTGACCTACGCCGCGCTCGACCGACCTGCGGAAGCCATAGAGCAATACAAGCAATCGCTTCGCGTCAGGGCCGGTTATGCCGTGGCCCACTACAACTTAGGGCTAGCATACAGAGCGCAGCAGCGTTACGCTGAATCGGCCGAGGAGTTCAGGCAATACATACGCATGCAGCCGGACGACCCGGACGGCTACTTCGGCCTCGGCATCTCGTACCTCTATAGCGGCGATAAGGCGGGAGCGATGGAGCAGTACCGTGCGCTTGAGAGGCTCAAATCCGAGCTGGCCGCTAAGCTTCTGGCCGAGATCAATAAATGAGCGATTGATTCAAGGGCGAACGGGCAGCCTACGCTTCGACCTGTGCGTTTACGGTCTTGAGGGCGTCGCCGTCGGGTTCGCCCCGGCCTCCTCTGTCCCACCACCTGCGCGTCGCAAGCCACATTACGCCCGGAATAAAAAAGAAGAGCCCTATGCCGACCGTCACCGCGCGTGGGCTTAGCCTGTAGCGATCCAGCATCTCGCCCGTGGCGTAATTCGACGCCGCCATCATCAGTGTCAGGAGCGCCATCTCGGCCGCGAAGACCCGCCCGCGAAATTGGTCCTCAACCGTCTGTTGTAAGAGCACTGTCGAGAAGACCCACAGAATACTGCCGCCCATGTGCGCTATGAGCAATACGACGAGCGCCAGGGCGAAGTTGGTCGCGCGCCCGAAGGCTACGTAGAAGACGCCGCCGATCAGGAAGGCGACCCCGATGGCCGTCTGCATCTGTTTACGCGTCTCGCCGGCAAAGCGGCGAGCGGCCAGTGGGCCGATCGCCGTGCCGACTCCGCGCGCCGCGTACAGCACGCCGATGCCGGTCGCGGCCCGGCCCCCAACCGTGAAAATCCTCTCGCCGAAGACGGCCAGCAGCGCCAGTATGCCGCCGCCCACGCCCCACGCCGGTTTGACCATCAGGAGCGCGAACACGCGCGGCCGCTTCATCACGTAACGCGCGCCCTCCAGAGTGTCCGTCAGCCCCAGCGCCTTGCCGATCGTGAGCCTGGATTTCGCGCGCGCGGGCCGTTTCGGAAAACGCACGCTGGCGACGAGCACGGCCGAGGCCACGTAGGTCAGCGAATCGAGCACGAAGGCGGCGTTCGTGCCGAACCAGCCCGTGACGGCTCCGCCGATGGCCGCCCCCATCGTCAGCATCACAGACCACGTCACGGAAGAAATGGTGTTCGCAGCCACAAGCTCGCGCGGCGCTACGATGGAGGGGATGGCCGCCGTCTTCGCCGGCTCAAAGAATGTCGAGAAGACGAGTTGCAGCACCGTCAGCACGTAGACGAGCCACATCTGGTCTGCGCGGCGCACCAGCAGAAAGCCGAGCACGACAAAGGCGCGCAGGATGTCCGAGATGATCATGACCGCCCGGCGGTCGAAGCGGTCTGCCACCACGCCCGAAAGCGCTCCCATGATGAAGCTCGGAAGAAAACGGGCCACCAGCACGAGCCCTATGGCGCGCCCAGACCCCGTCAGCGCGAGCACCAGCGTGTAGAGGGCTATGGTATCGAACCAGTCGCCGAGTTGGCTGACGACCTGGCCGAGCCATAGATTCCGGAAGTCGCGGTTCGACCGCAGCAGCTCAAGATAGCCGCTCGAAGCCGCAAAGCTTTCGCCCTTCACCTCCACGCCGCACACCGCCCTCGGGCCAAACAGAAATTCGAGATGAAAAGAGGGTGCATCGTCCGAGCGACGATTGTCAAACC
>DASQYE010000276.1:0-5447 GCA_035639355.1 Pyrinomonadaceae bacterium | reverse complement strand
CGGCCTTCCTCCTGATGGCCTCCTTCGGCATGGTCGCGTTTCTGACCATCTACGTCGTGCCGCGCATGGCAGACCTCTTCGCCGGGTTCGGCAACAACAAGCTGCCGCTTCTGACGCAGATCGTCGTAGGGATTTCCGGTTGGGTTTCGGGCAACATCTACTGGTTCGGCCCGCTCGTCGTCGTCACCGTTGTGGCGCTCGTCTTCTGGTCGCGCACGCCTTCGGGCCAGCTCACGATAGACCGCACGCTGCTGAAGATTCCGCTGGTCGGAAAGCTCCTGCAACAATTGTCCGTGGCGCAGGCGACGCGCTCGCTCGCCACACTCCTGGCGGGCGGCATCACCCTGGTAGAGTCCTGGGAGATTGCGGCCGAGTCGATCACGAACCGCGAACTCAGGCGGCGCAGCTCCGCCATCCTGCCCATGATCCGCGAGGGGCGCTCCTTTACGGAGAGCCTGGAAGCGGCGCAGTGGGTTCCAGAGCTTGCCATAGACATGATCGGCATCGGCGAGCGTTCGGGCTCTTTGCGAGAGATGCTGGACGAAGTATCTACCTTCTATGACGCCGAGGCCGAGGTGCGGCTCGAACAGTTGACGACGACGCTTGAGCCTGCGATTCTAGTCTTGATGGGCGGCGTCGTAATCACAATTCTACTCTCTATTTATCTCCCTATTATTCAATCTATCTCAAACGCGCCGTCGGCCAGGTGAGCCCGTCTCGAAAGGGTCGCGCGCGCGACCGGGGTTCGGAATATTGTTATGAAAGAGGCATCGGAAGAATACACGCAAACGATCACCACCTTCGGCGATACGACGCAGCCCATCTCGCGCGACGAGCTGCTGCCGTCTCTGCCGGAAGGGAATGATCCGCCCGAGGTGCGCGAGGCGCGCACCCTGGCCCGCCGCTACCGCCTGCCCTACGTAGACCTGCTGCCGCCCGAGGGCGAGTCTCCGATCGACTACGCGCTCTTGAACGAATATCCGGTCGATCTGATGGTGCGAAACCAGTTCGTACCCTTGCGACGCGAGGGCAAGCGCCTGCACGTAGCGATGGCCGACCCCACAGACCTTGAGAAACTGGACGAGCTGGCGAGCGCCCTGCGCACGCGCATAGTGCCGCACGTGGCCACGGCCGGCGCTATAGATGTCGTGTTGCGAAAAGGCGATGCGACGCAGCGCGTTCTTCAGGAGGCCGCTTCGACCTTTCGCATCTCGCTCGTCAAGGAGACGGAGACCGGCGAAGAGGTGCTGGACTTGGATCGGCTGGCGACCGACTCCGACATGTCGCCGATCATCAAGCTCGTCGATACCATCATCTACAACGCTATGGAGTCGCGCGCCTCAGACATTCACATAGAGACGCGCGACACGGAAGTGCAGGTCAAGTACCGCATAGACGGCGCGCTCTACGCCAAGGTTGACCCGATCGACCTGGCCTATCACCAGACCCTTATCTCGCGCATCAAGGTCATGTCGGAGCTCGACATTGCGGAGCGGCGCGTGCCGCAGGACGGCCGCTTTCGTGTTCGCTACAAGGGCCGGAACGTGGACTTTCGCGTCTCGATCATGCCGACCGTGCACGGCGAGGACGCCGTAATTCGTATTCTCGACAAAGAACAGATCAACGAATCGTTTCGCAATCTGGACTTGAACGTCGTCGGGTTTGCCGAAGACGATGTCAGAAAGTTTCGCCGCTACATCGCAGAGCCTTACGGGATGGTGCTCGTCACGGGGCCCACCGGCTCCGGCAAGACGACCACGCTCTATGCCGCCTTGAACGAGATCAGGAACGAGGAAGACAAGATAATCACGATCGAAGACCCTGTAGAATATCAGTTGCACGGCATCACGCAGATTCCCGTCAACGAGAAAAAGGGTCTCACCTTCGCTAGAGGGTTGCGCTCCATCCTGCGCCACGACCCGGACAAGATCATGGTCGGGGAGATACGCGATACGGAGACGGCGCAGATTGCCATCCAGTCGGCGCTGACGGGTCACCTCGTTTTCACCACCGTGCACGCCAACAACGTCATAGACGTGATCGGCCGCTTCCTCAATATGGGCGTCGAGCCGTATAATTTCGTTTCGAGCTTGAACTGCGTGCTCGCGCAACGTCTCATTCGCATGCTCTGCCCCATCTGTAAGCGCACCTATCGCCCGAGCGACGGGGAATTGATGGAATCGGGCCTACGGCCCACGGAGCAGGCTGATCGCACTTTTTACATGAGCGTCGGATGCGACGCCTGTAATCACACGGGTTATCGCGGGCGCACGGCCATTCACGAGCTGCTTGATCTGACTGACAACATACGTGAGATGATCGTCGAGCGGCGGCCCGGCTCCGAGGTGCGACGCGCCGCAGAGGCCGAGGGCCTCTCGGGCCTGCGCGAGTCGGCGCTGCAAAAAGTTTTCGCGGGCGTCTCGACGCTGCACGAGATCAACCGCGTCACCTTCGTCGAAGAGATCAGAGAGTGAGCCGCGGCGAAGTCGTAAGCGAAGCCTGACGGGGCAGCCGCGCCCCTCGGGGCTCGTAGCCTTCCTGTTTTAGGAACTGCGCTTTTGCGTCGGCGTTTAAATTTTCCGAAGCGCCTGCGAGAAGTCCCGGCGAAAGAGGCGCGGGGCCTAAATCGCCGCTAGCCTGAAAGTAGAGTCTCTGCCGGTTTGCGGCAGACCATAAAGAGAGGATCGAGATGAAGACATCCATCCGCGCGCGTTCCTTCGCAGCGCTTCTCGTCACCTTCTGTTTACTCCTGACGCCGATCACGGCGCTCGCCAAAAAAGGCGAGAAGAACTTTAAGCAGGGGATGAGATACGAGGCGGCCCAGCAGTGGGATCGCGCCGCGCAGGAGTTCTCGCTGGCCGTGGCCGCCGACCCTGCGAACATGGAATACCAGCTGCACTACCGCCGCGCCCTCTTCAACGCGTCGCAGATGTTCATGATACAGGGCCGCTCTCTGGCCGAGCAGCGCGACTACATAGGGGCTTACAACGCCTTTCGACAGGCGTATGGCTACGATCAGGTCAATCAACTGGCGCTCTCCGAGATGGATCGTATGCTTCGTTTGCAGAACGAGAAGGAGGGCATAACGACGCCGAACGGCAGCGGTGCGAACGGGACGGGCTCCGAGCCCAGGGTGTCGCCGACCTCTTACCAGAGCGGCAGTAACGCCGGCACGCTCAGCCGTGGCGGCGCAGCCACGGCGCAGCAGGAGCCGCCCGTGGCCGTGCCGCCGCGCGTCGAGCAGCTGCGCGTCATCAACTACAGCGGCGATCTCAAGAGCTTCATACGCAGCCTCGCCGAGCAGCTTAATCTCAACGTCATCTTCGACAGCCAGTCGTTTCGCCAGCCGCGCAATATAGAGATCAACCTCCGAGACGTGACGACGGCGCAGGCGCTCGATTACATCTTTTTGCAGGAAGGGCTCTTCTTTCAAAAGCTGAGCCGTCGCACCATCGTCGTCGCCGACCAGACTCGCCGCCCGCAGTACCAGCAGCTGGTCATTCGCACCTTTTATCTGGCGAACGTCGATCCGAACGAAACAAAGACCCTGATTCAACAGGCGATTCCGCCGCAGCAGGGACGACCGCAGACCATAGTCATCGCCGACAAGGCCACCAACAGCCTGACCGTGCGCGATACGGCCGAGAACGTGCGCCTGATCGGCGACATTATTACGAGCATAGATAAAGACCGCGCCGAAGTCGTGATGGACGTGAACATCTACGAGGTGTCGCGCGAAGACCTCTTACAGTTCGGCAATCAGCTCGGCGACTCCACTACGCTGACCAACCTGGGCGGCTTGCAGCGCGGCCTTTCGGCTTTTCTGGGTGATCGCTCGACGGCCTTTACGGGCGTGCCGACCGCGGCGGGCGCGGCGCTCGTCATCCCCGCTTCGACCATCAGCGCCTTACAGCGCAAAGACCGCACGAAGCTCATCGCCTCCACACAGGTGCACGCCTTCAACGGCGAGGAATCCACAGCGCGCATAGGCCAGCGCGTGCCCGTCCAGACGGCGCAGACCTTTCCCTTCGGCACGACCGGCACCACGGGCGGAACCACCGGCGGCGTTAATACGGGCGTCGGGTTCGCGGGCGGCTTTCCAGTCTTCAACTACGAGCCGACGGGCCTGACCCTGAAGTTCACGCCGCAGGTCTTCCCCAATCTTGACGTGCAGGTGAAGATGTCGATCGAGTCGAAAGACGTGGTCAACATAGGAAGTCCGACGCCGACCTTTACGGAGCGCACCATAACGGGCACGGCGCGTATTCAGAACAACCGCACGATGATGCTGGCGAGCGTGGCCCAGGATAAACAGTCTGAGGGACGCGCAGGCTTTCCTCTTCTCGGTCTGATCCCGATCCTCGGCCGTCTCTTCAGCACTCCGCGCCGCAACAACTTCCAGACGGACGTGGTCATCGCCGTGACGCCGCGTGTCCTGCGCGCGCCCGCCGTGACGCCGCGCGACGAAGAGCAGCGCCCGAGCGGCACGCTGCAAACGCCGACCACGGGCTCGCTCGAAGCGCTGCTCCAAGACGCCGACCGCGAAGAGCAGCAGCAGGCCGTCGCGGCAGCCGCCGCCGCGCGCCGCGTTCAGACAAACGCCATCCCGACAAACGTCGTCGTCCAGCTGCCGGATGCAGAGTTGCCCGCCTACGTGCCCGCGCCGAGAGCCCTGGCCGGGACTGGCAGCAACAGCAGCGGCGCTGTGGCCGCCGGGCCGAATACGGCTCCGGCGAATAATGCTGCGATGAGCAGCGCCGCCGCGACGACAACGCCCGTGCCTGTCAATATCCCGCCCGCGACGACAACGACGACGGCAGCCGCGAGCGGGCCTTCGGCCATCGCCGCGAGCATCTCGAATACGGCTGCGCCGACCGCGACCGATTCCGCGCCCGCGCCCGTCATTCAATCTCTGGCTCTGCCGGGCAACGTCGATGTGGCCGAGAAATTGAGGGCCATGCTGGCCCAGCCGAGCGCAAGCCCGACCATAACCCCCGGCGGCAGCACGCAGATAGACACTGCGCTCGCAGCCCTGGACGCGCCGCCGCAGCAGCCGGAGAAGAGCGCCGCGACGGCGACGACGGCAACGCCCCCGCCCACGGTCGTACAGCCGGCCGAGAGTGCGAAGACCGAAGCCGCAGGGAGAACGACACAGGCAACGACCGCTATCGTTGCCGCCGCTGCCGCCGAGCTGCGGCTGATGTCCGAGCGGCAGGAGATGCGCGTCGGCGAAAAGCAACGGCTGGCCCTTCTGCTGATGACGAATGCGCCGCTCGGAACGGCGCTCCTGGCGCTCAGGTTCGACCCGCGAACCATAGCCTTGCGCGGCGTCACCAAGGGGCTTACGAGCGTTCAGGGCGCAGTCCCGAGCGTTATGCAGTCGGTCGATCCGAACGGGATGCTGCTGATCTCCGTCTCGCCGACCGCGCCCGATGCGCCGCTCGCTG
>DASQYE010000275.1:0-4097 GCA_035639355.1 Pyrinomonadaceae bacterium | reverse complement strand
GAGTGCGAGCGTTTGACCGGCACGATTGAGAAGAGATCAACCGAGTGGCCCGCCTCTGCTATCTTCATGGCCGCCGCGAGCCCGGCGAGCCCGCCGCCGACGATAGCGATCTTGATGCCGTTGCTTCCTGCGTTTGCCATTAATAAAGTATTCCTCCTAACAGGCCACCGTGGCGGACGAAAGATGCCGCCGCGTTGATGCCGACGGCCAGCAGCACGAGCCCGAAAGCGATGCAGGCGTAGCCCGTCAAACGTTGCGCGCGCGCGCCGATGGTAATGCCCCAGTCAACCATAAAGAGCCAGATGCCGTTAGCCAGGTGCCAGACCGTGGACGTAATGCCGATAACGTAAACGGCGAAAATCCACGTGTTCAGAAATTCACCGCGAACAATGTCGAAGGCTTGTTCCGGGGCATGAGCGACCGAGATGGTGTTGAGGCCGGGAATCATTCCAAAGCGAAAGTTCAGGACGTGAAACGTGATGAAGAAGAAGAGAATCATGCCCGTCACTCGTTGAATCGTGTAGAACCAGTTGCGCGGGTACGGGTAAGCGAGATTGTTCGGGCGCATCTCCCAGGTAATCACCAGCCCGTAGACGGCGTGATAGATGAGCGGGATAAAGATGCCGCCGATCTCCACGAACAATATGTATGGGATGGACTGGAGGTCTGCGACCGCCTTGTTGAAATCTTCCGCGCCCGTCAGCGCCTTCGAGTTGGTGTAGAAATGCTCTAGTAGAAAGAGGCCGAGCGGCACGATGCCCGACAACTGGTGAAGCTTGCGTAGGATGAATGTCCTGCTTATACGAATAGCCATGGCTATTGAAAACACTCCTTCGCCGGAAGGCTGTCAAAAGAGCTACTGCTGACGGTCTTCAAAAGTGCGGGTTAGCTGGATTTCGGATCGAACGCCTGAAATTATAGCGGTCATCGCCCGAAAAGCAACCTTGACGGCCACGCGCGCCACTTTCGCTGCGGCCCCCTTCTAGTTAACCGCCCACCAACCGGAAAATCCAGACCAGTAGAAGAACCGGCAGCGCGAGCAAGAGCCCATACCCCGCCAAGAGGGTCGCGAAGCTTACACCCGCCCACATCCCGAAAGCCCTCCTGTCTGCTGTCGAGGCCGCGATGTGCTCCCTATCAAGACCGAGCAGGCAGCGCATCTCGCCCACCTTCGTCGCAAACAGAGCGTCATCGAACGGGAACGAATAGAGGTTCGAGCTATGCCGCCCTCTCAAAAAAGCCCTGTAGACGCCGCGCCGGTTTATCAGCAGGCCGAAGCCGAAGCCGAGCAGGTTCAAAATCCAGGCGGCATAGTTGGCCGTGCAGCCCGTGGCTATCTCCCAGGCGCTGATCTCCGTCTCGCCCGGCATGCTGGTGCTGTACTCGGTCAGGATGTGATGCAGGTCGTGATACCTGACCACGGCGACGCGCGCCCGCGTGTTCGGAAAATAGAAGCGCATCCAGCCGTACTCGACCTTGACCCAGTCGTCGTCGTAGCCGCCGTCGCCGAAATTGTTCAGCGCGAAATATTTCGTGCGGGCGTCGCCGAGCGTCGTCTCTGAGCTGTAAATCGCCATCTTGAACCCAAGCCGTTCCACTGATCCCGATTTCCCATGCTCATAATAGCGGCAGCGTGCTTATAAGGTAAAATGAAAAATATTGCGTACCCAGATCAACTGGGCTTATAACTCGGAACACAGGGCTCAGGACTCGGAATGTCCGTTCGACTCCGGGTAGAAAAGCAGCAGACTCCGTTGAGAAATCAAGATTTCTCAACGGAGTCTCTGTGTCGGGTGGAGCGATTAGAACCTGAAGTCTTGACAGGCGCTTCGTGTAGATCAGTGGGCGTCTGCCGTGGTGCGCGGGGCGTTCCCGCTCGCCTGCATGTGCTGTTCGAGCGCCGCGAAGCGTTGTTCGAGCGTGTTCAATTTCGCGCGGAGTTGTTCGACTTCCGTGATCTTCTGTTGCAGTTGGGCCGTTCGCTCCTCCAAAGCTTTGACGGCCGCCAGGCTTACACCCGCAAGGTCTTGAACGCCTATGGAAGTGTTACCCGTGCCGAGATGGAATGTCTGGTAGAAGTCCTCGGCCATCGGGCCCAGGTGCCTGACCTGCCGCCCTTCGGCGATGTAGTTCCAGGTGCTGACGGATAGACCGCGCAGCCGCGAGAGCACGTCCTCGCCGCTGACGGCTAGAAAGTTCTCTTTCGTCGTGCGGCTCGACGTGCAGTTGAAGACGCCGGAGCCGGCGGGCAGGTTGCAGCCCGTCGTGCCGCCGAGGTTGGTGCGGAAGCGGACGCCGCCCGTGGCGCGCACCGCGAACTCGTTGTTCGCCGTGTTGCGGAACGTGTCGGCTGACTGCACGGCCGAGCCGTCCGACCAGATGAAGGTGCCTGTGAAACCGTTGTTCGAGGCGAACTTGCCGAGCGCCATCGTGTGATCCTGGCTGGCCGTCACGTTGTAGCCGATGGCGACCGCCGCCAGGCCGCGGATGTTGAAGGTGTCGGGGTCGCACTTGCCGTCGGCGAGAATCGGGCTGCCCGAGATGGCCCTGTTGCCGAAGGCGACGCCGTAGGTATCGCAGACGCGGTTGCCAGCGCCCGCCGAGAACCCGGCAGCGCCCTTCACTTGGTTGCCGCTGCCGAAGACTATGCTCGAAGTGCTCTCGGCCTGATTCGTGTCGCCGAAGGCCAGCGCGTAGAGGCCGATGGCGGTCGAGTTCGAGCCGCCTGCCCAAGAGAAGTAGCCGACGTTGGCGTCGTCCCACTCGTTGTCGGCATAGCCGGAGCGGAACGCGCCCTTGTAGCTGTCCCAGGAAGTGCGGTAGCCCTTGCCCTGCATAGGGGAGACGCCGATGCCGAGGTTGCCGGTGGCGACGAAGCTGCCGTTCTGGAAGACCTTGAACCACGCGGGCGTGTGTTCGCCGGGGAGGGAGCAGCAGGTCGAGCCGCCGCGCAGGTTAATCATCGGAGCCGTTCCGTTGGCGTCACCGACCGAGAGCTGCTCCGCGCCGGGGACGAACTTGACGAAGTTGGCGTCCGTGTAAGCCTTGTTGACGGCGTCGCCCGCGTTGACGGGGTTGCCGACGTTCGTGATGAGAGCGTTATTGACCGACAGGCCAGCGCTGAAGGCGTTCGCGCCTGTCCAGGCGTTCGTGCCGTTCAGACGCGCCATGTTGGCCGAGTGACGGTTGTCGCTGATGACGCCGCTCGTCCCGGCGTCATTGATGGCCGCGACGATGCTCGTGCCGGTCATCTGGCCGCCGGTGCTGGCCGTCGTCATCTTCGTGCCGTCGGGAAAGACCAGTCCGTTGCCGGCCCCGGCGATTCGCACGTCGCCCGCCACGTCGAGCTTGAACTGCGGATTGTTCGTACCGATGCCGAGGTTGCCGGCCGCGTTGAGCCTCATGCGCTCACTGTTACCGGCGGCGAAGAGGATGGGCCCGACGTAGTTCCAGAGCACGGCAGCGCCGGGGCCGCCCGTCTGCAAGGTGTTACCGTCGTTGATCGAACCGAAGAAGAAGCGATTCGCGTTGGCCTGCTTGAAGAAGAAACCGCTGTAAGAGCCATTTCCGGCGGTCGTATTGCCGTTATCGACGTTGATGGTTGTCCCTGCGTTCTGGCTGCGCGAGACTACGAGCGGCGCGTTGGGGGTCGTCGTCCCGATGCCTATATTGCCGTTCGCCTCCGCGATGGCCGAATCGCCGAGCGTGCCCGTCGCGTCCGTCCACTTCGTTATAGTGTTGGTCGTCCCCGTACCGGCAAGTGTCGTCGTCGCGCCGCGCCTGGTCTCCGGCTCGGCAGCAATGACGGAAGTCCCAGCAGCAGCGCGCGGCGCAGAGTTGAGCACCGTCCCGTCTTCAAAAACGATCCCGCCGCGAGCGCGTATAGTGCCGTCCACGTCGAGCGTCGCTTCGGGCTTATCGGTGCCGATGCCGACTCGGCCGTCGGGCGTAATGCGCATCTGCTCCCGGTCTCGGTTTGAGAAGGTGTCGCCGGTGCGGAAGGTTAACGCCCCCGTAGTGCTGGTGACCTGCCCGTCCTGACCGTCGTGGGCCGTGACAGTGACGGCCCGCGTCTTCGCTTCGCGCATGACTGTAAG
>DASQYE010000274.1:0-6400 GCA_035639355.1 Pyrinomonadaceae bacterium | reverse complement strand
CCGTTTCGATGCGCTTCGAGAGAGAGCGTACCTCTTCGCGCGACGGCTCGCCCGCGTCGTCCAGGGCCACGGCTTCGACCTCTATAGGCTTGCCGAAATAGAGGAGCGCGGCGCTGCGGAAAGTCGTCTTCGAGGTGTAATAGAGACCGGCGGGAACGATCCTGACGGTGAGACCATCGCCGGCGGACGCGGCCCCGAGCGCGATGCGCGCCGCGCCGGTCTTGAGCGGCTTCAGACGCGGCTCGTTATGCGACACGCCTTCCGGGCAGATGGCGATCGTGCCGCCGCGCTTCAGGAGTGCACGGCTCAGCTCGAACGTCTCGCGATTGCGCGACGGGTCTTCGCCCTCGTCCTGGCGGCGGTAGACCGGAAGCGAATCGAGCGCGCGGACAAGATAACCTATGACCGGCATACGAAAGAGCGGGGCTTTTGCCAGGAAGGAGACGCGGCGCGGCGCGAGGCAGAGTATAAAGACCGGATCGACGAGCCCGTTGGGATGATTGAGGACGAAGATGACCGGCTCGCGTCGCGGGATGTGTTCGAGCCCCGCGACCTCTATACGGCGGAAGAAGACTCTCAGCGCAAGCCTCAACACTGCGCGAAGGATACGCCTGGTCACGCCTTCCATACCTCCGTACGCCGCGAGTGCGCGGGAGAGTGCGCCGGTACATTTCGCGCGCGATCGAGCAAGCCCTCTGGCCGCGCTCTCGATGCAAGTGGCCTGAATAGATTTCGGGCCAAAAGTATACATGATGGTGTTGCTCGGTCAAGCAATCGTCTTTTGTCGCCGCGCGATTCATTCTGCGAGAGCTATCGACCGGGCTCTATAATCCGTGCGGCGATCCATGCGCCTGCGTCCCGTTTGCCTCTTCGACCCGGCCCGTAGGGATGCAAAGATGTTTGCTTAGTGAGATAATAACCCCGCTTTCCAACAACCTTTTAAAAAATCAGGGGACTCTAATGAAGCGTCTAATCACTTCCGTGGCGGCGGTCGTCTTGCTGGCGGCGGCGGCCGCGTCCGCGTCGGCACAGCAAACAGGACGCCGCCTGACCGTAGACGAACTGCTAAAGGTGCGCCGCGTCGCAGACCCTCAAGTGTCGCCCGACGGGCGCATGATCGCTTTTACGATCACCGATCCGGACAAGGCCGCGAACAAGTCCAGAACCCAGATTTATCTAATCCCCATGGAGGGCGGCGAGCCGCGGGCGTTGACCTCGGGCGAGCAATCCTCTGAATCTCCGCGATGGTCGCCCGACGGCAAAAGGTTGGCCTTCATCTCGGCTCGCGACGGCCAATCGCAGGTCTGGACGGTCGATGTCGCGAGCAAGGAGGCGAAGAAGATCACGAGCATCGCTACGGGCGCGGACGGGCCGGTCTGGTCGCCTGACGGCAAATTTATAGCCTTCACATCTGACGTTTACCCGGAATGCGCGACAGACGAGTGCAACCGTAAGAGAGCGCAAGCGGCGGACGAGAGCAAGGTCAAGGCTAAGGTGGCCGAGCGCCTGCTCTTTCGTCACTGGAAAACCTGGAAGGAGGGCAAGCGCAGCCATATCTTCGTCGTCTCTGTGGAGGGCGGCGCGGTGCGCGACCTGACGCCGGGCGACTGGGATGCCCCGCCCTTCAGCCTCGGCGGCCCGCCCGAATACGCCTTCTCTCCCGACTCGAAAGAGCTGGCCTTCGCGCGCAATACTGAAAGGGACGAGGCGATCTCGACCAACGTTGACATCTTCACAGTGCCGGTTGAGGGCGGCGAGGCCAGGCGCATCACCGGAGAGAATCGCGGCGCGGATTCGACGCCCGTCTATTCGCCCGACGGTCGTTACATAGCATATCGCTCGCAGGCGAGGGCCGGGTTCGAGGCCGACATCTGGCGTTTGATGGTCTACGATCGCCAGACGAACAAGGCGCGCTCTCTCGTCGAACCCTTCGATCTACACGTTGAAGGCTACGTCTTCTCGCCCGACGCGAAGAGGATTTACATGGTCGCGGGCGAGCGCGGACTCCATCCCGTTTACTCCGTCCCGGTGACGGGCGGCGCGGCCGCAAAGCTTATTGCCGACGGCTTCAACGACGAGCTGAGCATTACACGCGACGGGAGATGGCTCGTGTTTACGCGCAACAGCGCCACGCGCCCGACCGAGGTCTATCGCGCCTCGGCAGACGGGAGCGGAGCGGCGGCGGCCGTCACAAAGGTTAACGATGCTTTCATCGCCGGGTTCGATCTTCAGCCAGCCGAGGAAGTGACCTGGACGGGAGCCGAAGATGCGAAGGTGAGCGGCTGGGTCGTCAAGCCGCCTGAGTTCACGCGGTCGCGCAAGTGGCCTCTGCTGGTCTTGATTCACGGCGGGCCGCAGAGCGCCTGGAATAACAACTGGGGCTATCGCTGGAATCCGCAGGTCTTCGCCGCCGCCGGCTACGTAGTCTTTATGCCGAACCCGCGCGGCTCGACCGGCTACGGACAGAAGTTCATAGACGAGATCACAGGCGACTGGGGCGGCCGAGTCTTCGCGGACATTATGAACGGCGTGGCCCACGTCATCTCGCTCGGCTACGTCGATAAGGAGCGCATAGGAGCGGCGGGCGGAAGCTACGGCGGTTACATGGTCAACTGGATCGAAGGCCATAACAACGATCCCAGGTTCCAGTTCAAGGCGCTCGTGTCGCACGCGGGCGTCTATAATCTGACGAGCATGTACGGCGCGACCGAAGAGCTTTGGTTTACGGAGTGGGAGTTCAAGGGCACGCCCTGGGACAATCCCGAAATATACACGCGCTGGTCGCCGCACATGTTCGTCAAGGAGTTCAAGACGCCTATGCTGGTCATCCACGGCGAGCTTGATTATCGCGTGCCCGTCGGCGAGGGGCTGCAACTATTCACCGCGCTTCAACGTCGCGGCGTCGAATCGAAGCTGCTCTATTTCCCGGACGAGGGCCACTGGATTCTAAAACCCCAGAATTCCGAGCTTTGGTACAACACAGTGCTCGGCTGGTTCGACGCTCACCTCAAACCGAAAGAGCAGATAGCGACTAATAAGGGATGAGGGATAAGGGATGAGGGATGAAAGGAATGCTTCAACCGCTTGAATGCCCTTATTTCATCCCTCCGCCCTCATCCCTTGCTTTTCAGAGGGGATAAAGCTTCGATGAGATACAGACGGTTCGGGCGAACGGGATGGATGGTGGGCGAGATCGGCTACGGCATGTGGGGGATGGGAAGCTGGAGCGGTTCGGACGACGCGGAATCGCTGCGATCCTTGCAACACGCTGTGGATTTGGGCTGTAACTTCTTCGATACGGCGTGGGCCTACGGCGATGGTCGCAGCGAGGCGCTGTTGGGCCAGCTCGTGCGGGCCAATCCGCAAAAGCGGCTCTACACGGCCACCAAGATTCCGCCCCGTAATCGCCAGTGGCCGAGCCGCCGCGAGTTCACGCTCGACGACGCCTTTCCGCCCGAACACATAGAAGAGTATGTCCGCCGCAGTCTCGCCAATAGCGGCCTTGAGAGCTTCGACCTGGTACAGTTTCACGTCTGGGAGGACGCCTGGACGGATGACCGCCGCTGGGTCGATAAGATGGATGAGCTGCGGCGGCAGGGGCTCGTCCAGGCGGTCGGCATCAGCATCAATCGCTGGGAGCCCTGGAACGGCGTGCGCGCCGTGCGCAGCGGTCTCATAGATGCAGTTCAGGTCATCTATAACATCTTCGACCAGAACCCGGAGGACGAGCTGTTTCCCGCCTGCCGCGAGATGGACGTGGCCGTCATCGCGCGCGTGCCCTTCGACGAGGGAACGCTGACGGGCACGCTCACACGGGAGAGCACCTGGCCCGAGGGCGACTGGCGCAACACCTACTTCGTGCCCGAGAACCTGATCCCGAGCGTCGAGCGCGCCCGTGCGCTCAAGCCTCTCGTGCCCGAAGGCGCGGGAATGCCGGAGATGGCCCTGCGCTTTATCCTGAACAATCCGACGGTGAGCACCATCATTCCGGGGATGCGTAAAGTGGCGCACGTCGAGTCCAACATCGCCGCGAGCGATGCCGGGCCGCTGCCCGCAGACCTTCACGCACAATTGCGCCAGCATCGCTGGGAGCGCCAGCCGCGATCATGGTCGCAATAAGAAAGTTTGAATGCGGACGGCGGAAATTCAACTCATCGCCTGTCAACCTGTGCATACTTCTTCCAGGGGGTTTCGTAGATGAAAAAGAGAGGATCAAGGAAGGCTAAATCCGGTACGCAATCGGACGGGATCGACCGGCTCTCTATTCGAGAGCGACCGGAATCCATGCCTATCATGCACCAGAACTGGGGCAAGCTGCTGTTCATGCATTGGCCCATCGAAGCCGGGGCGCTGCGCCCTTTGATTCCCGAGCGCCTAGCCATAGACACCTTCGAGGGCGAGGCCTGGATCGCCATCACGCCTTTCACCATGTGGGGCGTGCGCCCCGCCTTTACGCCGCCCGTTCCCTTCCTGAGCGAGCTTCACGAGACGAACGTACGCACCTACGTGCATCTGGACGGTGTCCCCGGCGTGTGGTTCTTCTCGCTCGACGCCAACAGCAGCGTCGCCGTCCTGGGCGCGCGCACCTTTTTCCATCTTCCATACTTCAATGCCGAGATCGAGCTGGAAGAAGAAGAAGAAGAAGGCGGCCGCATCGACTATGCCTTGAGGCGGACGGACGAGCCGCGTGCGGAGCTGGAAGCCAACTGGACAATAGGCGAGCCGCTGCCCGACGCCGAGCCCGGATCGCTTGAGTTCTTTCTAACGGAGCGGTACTGCCTCTACGCGGAGGATAACGGCGAACAACTCCATCGCGCGCGCATTCATCACCCGCCCTGGCCCTTGCAGGAGGCCGAGTTGAATAGGCTTCATTCGACCATGATCGAATCGCAAGGGCTGCCGACCCCGACGGGTGACCCCCTGCTTCATTACGCGGAAGCGCTCGCCGTTGACATCTGGCCCCTGGAGAAAGTCTGAGAAGTATTCAAAAGGGATGCTGCCCACTTGCTCGTGCCTGGAATCGGACGGCGATTCGGCCGGCCTATCGCCCGTAACGAATAACTTCAAAAAGAGAGCGAGGCTCTTCTTTGAGAGGAGCCTTTCAGGAGGCGGCTCAACCACCTTGAAGAGCTGCGCGCGACGACCGTCATGATCGGTGTCGTGCGTCTGGGACGCCGTATCAGCTCGCCCCCGCAGTTCGGGCACACCGCCGTCATCGCGGCCGCGCAAGCTTGGCAGAACGTGCACTCATAACTGCAAATGAAGGCCTCGCCGTCAGGCGCGAGCCCTTTCTCGCATCTTTCACACCGTCTCTTCATCTTGAGCGCCACTGTCACACTCCATTCAGCTGCAAAAGCGGAGTCCCGCGAACTACCCTTGGACGCTCATTCGGGTTTTTCGAGCGGCGGCACGACGGCTGAGAATTCGCCTATGAACCTCTCGGCGTAACTGTCCAGCAATTCGTGGATTCGCTCAAGTCGTGGCGAGCGCACGACGAGCCCTACGTGATGCCGCTTCCTGACGCGATAGACGATCTCCGGGTCTGTGTAGGCGCTCGTGTCGGGCCATTCCTGCCGCGCCAGCGAGAGCGCGATGCCGCTGTACTCCCTGTGCGGCGGGCGAATCTCGACCGCCTCGCCGTTGCGCGCCATCTCTATACGCGCCCATTGATGCCAGATGTTGACGCCGCTCGCAGCCTCCAAGACCTCTGCGATGTACGCCCCGCCGACGCGCGCCGCGATCTCTAAAAAGTAGAACTCCCCGTCCTCGGCGCTCCGTATAAACTCGGCGTGCGCAGTGCCGCGCCGAAGGCCCAGGCTCTTGACCAGGCGGCTGTTGATCTCGAACAAATGCTTCTGCTCTTCGGAGTCGTGCTCGACCGTCGAAGAGATGAAGACCCCGCCGCCCTGGGCCACGTCCATGGGCGGCCGCCCGTAGCGGTTGGCCCCCGCGAAAATCACACGGCTTCCTTCGACCAGTGAATCGACGTGAAAGACCTCGCCCGCGACGTAGCGTTCGAGCAGGTAGTAGGATGATCGCTCGCCCAGGCTCTCGCGCGCGTCCAGGACATCGATCGCCCGCCAGACCTGCTCCGCGTCGTGCATTTTCTTGATGCCGACGGCCGACACGTCCGAGCGCGGCTTGAGCACCCAGGGCGCGGGCGTCCGCTCCATGTACTCGCCGATCTCGCCGTAGTTGACCAGATGTACGAAATCCGGCACGCGTATGCCTGCCTCCTGGGCGACGACGCGCATCGCCAGCTTGTCGCGGAACAGCCTGGCGGTCGTAAATCCCATGCCGGGAATGCGCAGGTGTTCGCGTATCAGCGCGGCGGTCGCGACATCGTACTCTTCGAGTGCGATGACACGGTCGAGCTTGAGCGGGCGGGCAAGCTGCGTGA
>DASQYE010000273.1:0-3265 GCA_035639355.1 Pyrinomonadaceae bacterium | reverse complement strand
GGCGAACAGTCGTTTGTTCATAATCGTTCCTCTCTCTTTTGCGGGGGCGTAGGAATGCTAACATCGAAGACCGGGCCGCTACGCTTCGATGGCCAACAGCGACGCGGGCCTTTGACGCCTTATGGACTGGCGACGGCCAAGGAGCGCTAACCCTTGCCGAGTAAAATTCGTAGATCGCGCAGCACCTCATCGGGCTGCCAATCATTGCCCCTGTAAATTTTATAGATGCGGCCCTCGGGCGTGATTATGGCCGTGCGCAGCGAATGCACTATCTGGTCGGTCTCCTGCTGGTAAGTGAGCCCGAAGAACTGCGCTATCTCTTTGATCTCGGCGGGCGTGCCGGTCGCAAACTCCCAGTGCTTGAATGTCTCGGCCGTGTAATTGCCCGTGTGCGCCGCGCCGTAGCTGCGCAAGACCTCCGGCGTGTCGTAGCCGGGATCGAAGCTAACGCTGAGCAGATGCGTTTTCTCGAAGAGGCCCGGCGTCTTTTGAAGCTCTTTATCAACGGCTGCAAAGTTGGTGCTCATCAGCGTGCAGTACTCCGGAACGGGGCAACGCGTGTAAATGAAGGTCAGGAGCAGCGCCTTGCCGCGATACTTGTCCAGACGGATTGCTTTCGCGTCCTGGTTGACGAGCGAGAAAGCGGGAACGGCGTCGCCGGGGCCAGGCTCCGGCCTGGCTTCGGTTAAGACCTTGTTCGCATTGACGGGAATGGCGCGCGAGTATTTCACATCCTCAAGCCATGCGGAACCCTCTGTGACGACAAGCGTCGCCTGTACCACGTCGCCGGGAGCAAGGTCTCTGAGGATCGTCTCGTCTTTGAGCGTGAAGGGCATCACCATTCCCTCCATGTAGCCGTCTATGTCTTCGTGATCTAGTGTTACTTGATGCTTCTCTTTATCGACGGCGACGACCTTGCCCTTCAACTCGTAACGGCGGCCCGGCGTAGTCTCCTCCGTCTGCCGGGGCGCACGACACGCCACTCCAACGGCGCACAGAAGGATGACAAGGCCCAGCGGCAGAAGTATTGACGGCTCTCTCTCTCTCCCAGGCTCTAAATCGAGTTTGAAATCAATCGGCTTCAAATTCGTCAGTCTTTCCGCGTGCGCGCGCTCTTTCTTTCAAGGCTTATCTTCGCTCAAGCCGTTCGGAGTAAAGCGACTGGTAGACCCAGTAATTGGGCATGATCTTAAAGACGTAATCCTTGGCCTGAGTAAATCCTATCTCAAGCACGTAGCGGTCAGGGTCCGAGGTGCGCGCACGCGCGAGCCAGCGCGCGACGTTGTCTTCGCCCCCGTTGTAAGAGGCGGCGACGGCCTGCGGCTGGTCTGGAAAGAGCTTGAAGAGATTTCCCATGTACTGCGAGCCGAAAAGGACGGCCGTGCGCGGGTCGTATAGATCGTCCTGCGAAAAGTCTCGAAGGCCGAGCTGCGCCGCAATCTCGTCGGCCGTCGAGGGGATGAATTGCAGCAAGCCCCTCGCGGCCGAAACCGATTTCGCCTCGGGGCGAAAGCGAGATTCCTGTCGCATGATGGCGAGGACGAAGCGGGGGTCAACGCCGCGCGGCGGGGCCGATTCGAGAAGCGCCGAGCGGTAAGGCACAGGGTACAGCAGCTCCACCATCTCGCGCGGCGCAAGCTCGATCAGAAAATCTGACGGGACCTGTTTCCAGAGAGGCTCCGCAAAGGCGACCGCGTGATTGGCCAGCTCGCCCCGCATGTAGTAGACGGCCAGCGTATATGCCGCATCGCGCGAAGGCGTTGACGGTCGAGCGCCATCGTCCGCCGCCGCCGCCGTTTTGCTCGGAGGCTTCCGCGCAGCAGCAGCATCGCCGCCCGCCTCATTTGTCGAAGACGCGATCTTATCGTCGCTCGCGGCGTCCGAAGCCTTCGAGGCGACGGCCAGCTCGGGCGCGCCCTCGTCGTAGAGTCCCAGGAACAGAAGCTCTTCGGCCAGCGCCCTATGAGAAGGTGATGCCGTGGTTTCCTGTTGCGTCCCCGCCGTGATGACGTTCTGGCGACCAGACGGGAGAAGGCGCGGCGCCGGGAATTTGTTATAGGCCGGAAGCGACGCATAAGCGCGTCGCGCCATCTCCAGCAACTCCCCTCTGGCGGACGCATCCTCCGTCAATCGCAGCGCCCTCTGTAGAGAGAGCCGGGCGCGCTCGGCCTGCCCGCCGGAGAGCGAAGCTTGCGCGTCGGCGCGCAGTGCTTTCAAGCGCGTGTCTATGAGCCCGCGCGCACGCGCATCCACAGCGAGCGCGCGCAGCCGCCTCGTAGCGCGTCCTCCATAGTATTCATTTCGGCCGTCGGGTATATCCAGGTAAGCGTTGATCGCTTCATCCGTGCGCCCCATCTGTTCGAGTGTGTAGGCGCGCATGAAAGAGACCTCTGTCTGGTTAGTGCCGCCGGGCGTGCGCATGCCGCCTAAATCCGACTCCGCGCGCAGCGCGTCTATATCCGATAGCGCCCCGGCCCAATCGCCCCGCGTCAGATGAATCTTGGCCTGCGAGAACAGGGCGAGCGATGCTCCGACCCGACCCTTGAAACGGGCGCGCGTCTGCTGAATCCAATCAAGCGCTTCCGCGTCGCGCCCGACCTCGCGCAGCGCGTCTATGATATTCAGATATGGGCGCTCAGGGTTTGGCGCGTCCCCGTACTTCTCTATAAAGTGGCGGTAGGCCGCGACCGCCTCGTCCGTCCGCTTCATACGGACATAGGAAGAGGCTATGAAGCTCTGCGCGTCGCTGGCGGCCGCGCTCGACGGAAACTCGTTTGTGACCCGCTGAAAGTATTTGATGGCCTCTTCAAAGCTGCGTTCCTGGTAAAAGCCGCGAGCGATTTGATAGAGAGCGTCGGCAACATTTGCGCTTTGCGCGTAACGCTCGACGAGCGCCATGTAGTGGCGGCGAGCCCCTGCGAAGTCGCGGTTGAAGCTGTAAACGCCAGCACGCCGCAGGTGCTCCGCCTCTGGAAGTTGCGGGGCCTGTTTCTCGGCGGCCTCCTGACTCCCGCTGTCGAGCAGGTCTAGGCCGCGCACGGCGGCGAGCGCGTAGTCGTCCGGGCGGGACGGGTCTGGCAACTGCGCGATCAGGCTGTTGAAGGTATCGCGCGCCGCCTGCGCCTGACCGCTGCGAAGCTTTGCCTGACCGACCAGGGCGAGGGCTTGGCGGGCAGAGGGCGCGCCGTCGGGGCGGGCTCGCGGGCCGAGCGCCGCTATCGCCGACTGGTAATCTCCGCTCTCAAGGAAGCTTTCGCCGAGTCGT
>DASQYE010000272.1:0-12338 GCA_035639355.1 Pyrinomonadaceae bacterium | reverse complement strand
ACAGACCTCTTCGGTCATGCGCTCGGCTATAACTCTCCGGACGTGCAGAATCGAAACGGGATCGTGGCCTCGAACGGCGCGGCGCACGACTCCGTCATCGCACGGCTCGCGCCGCTGCTCGCGGAGTTCGGGCGCGAGAGGGTGGATGTCAGATATTAGGTGTCAGATGCTCTGTCTTCATCTATTATGTGAAGCGCCTGTACCCGTAAATGCCGGGGTGAATGGTTTCCTGATGGCATGCGGCATCTAACGTCCGTCACTTGATCGTGGGCATTCGACCCAAAATCTTCCTCATCTTTTTCGCCTTCGGCATTGTGCCGATGCTCGTGCTCGTCTACATCAATTATCTAAACGGTGTCGGTGCGGTCGAAGCAGTGCTGCGCGGGGACGTGGAGCGCGAGACGACCGAGATCGCGCGCGATGTGGAGGAGCGCCAGCACGAGCAGGAGACAGGGCTGGTCGCGCTCGCCCATTCCAGCTCACTGCGCGATTATGTGCGCGGCGCTGCGCCGCAGCCGCAGGGGCAACGGCAACAGCCCGCAGACTCTTCCACGGCCAATACTTCCTCCGTCCGAACGGCGACGAACCCTCCCGCCGAAGGCGTTGTGCCGGACAACGTGCGCGCGGATGTCGGCGCATTCCTACGGCACAACAGGTATTACGCGGCGATCACCTGCTTGAACGTCGAGCGGCGCGTGCTCTTTCGCGTCGAACCGGACATGCAGGCGACCGACGGCGAAGGGCTGCGTTATCGAACGCTCGATTTTCTGTCGAACATCAATGCGGACGAGCGCGTCTGGTCGGCTGCCGAGCGAGCGCCCCTGCGCTCCGCGCTCGCGCGCGAGCCTTCCGGGATAATCGTGCGCTATACGGTGCCCGTCTTTACTTTGGAAGAAGGGGCGGAGGCCGCGCGCGGCGCGCTCGTTGCCGAGATGAAGGTGGAAGCGCTCATCATGGAAGCGGCCGGAAGCCTGGCGGAATTGGCGGAAGCGACGACGGCGCGCAAGTCCGGGCCCGCGCTTCCGCCGCGCACGGTCGTCGCACTGGATTCCAAAGGCAACATCATCTATCACACCAACGACGCGCTTCGTTACCAGCCTGTCACGAGCGCCATGCCCTCGTTCAAGCCCGTCGCCGACCGTATGCTCGGGAGCGAGAGCGGGTGGGCGTTCTACGATTCGACGGGA
Organism: Pyrinomonadaceae bacterium; assembly: GCA_035639355.1. Taxonomy (GTDB): domain Bacteria; phylum Acidobacteriota; class Blastocatellia; order Pyrinomonadales; family Pyrinomonadaceae; genus DASQYE01. The sequence continues at coordinate 11,151 of DASQYE010000272.1, read as the reverse complement.
GGTAGCCGCTGGCTGGCCGTCTACAGGCGCGTCGCGCCGCTGGATATTTCCCTGGCCGTCGCAGGCAATTACTCCATCGCGGTCGGGGGCCTGCGGCGCAGCGGCTTCATCAACCTTATCCTCTGCGTCCTGATCGGTGTCCTGACCTCAATTATCCTGACGCTGGTGGTCGGGCGCACTGCGCGCAGCATCGAGCGCGTCACGGAAGGCGCGGTGGCGATTGCCGGAGGCCAGCTGGATCAGCGCATAGAGGTGCGCTCAAATGACGAGACGCGCCTGCTGGCCGAGAGCTTCAATAAGATGTCGGATCGCCTCGGCCAACAGATCGCGCACGAGGCCGAGATGCGACAGTTTCAATCATTCTTTCGCCTGTCGGCCATGATGACGCACGATCTGAAGAACGCCATCGCCGCGCTTTCGCTGATCGTTCGGAATATGGAGAACCGCTTTCACCGTGAAGAGTTTCGCGCCGACGCCATGCAATCGCTGATGCTGGCTACGGACAAGCTGCGCGTGCTCGTAGCCAAGTTGAGCGGCCCTGTCGAAAGCCTCAGCGGCGAGTACAAACGGCCGCGTCCGACCGATCTCATTCCCATCATTGAGCGCGTCATGGCCCTGACGGCCACCCCGGCAGGCGCAACCCACTACGTAGAGAAGCGCCTGCCGCCTTCGCTCATCGCCCACATCGACGGCGAGCGTATAGAGCGCGTCGTCGAGAATCTTATTATCAATGCGGTCGAAGCGATGGGCACGCAGAGCGGACGGCTGACGGTCGAGGCCGGTCATGCCGGGGATGACAAGGTCTTCTTCAGCGTCGCCGATACGGGCCCAGGCATGAGCCCCGAGTTTATAGACAAGCGTTTGTTCCGCCCCTTTGCGACGACCAAGAAGAGAGGGGTCGGGCTGGGGCTCTACACGTGCCGCGAAGTCGTGCGGGCGCACGGCGGACAGATAGACGTGGAGTCGCACGAGGGCTCTGGCACTTGCTTTCGCGTCGTGCTACCATCTGTGCCAGATCACAAGTCTTAGGGAAAGCTGCAAGAAAAATAGCAGTTCGGCCTATAAGATGCGAGCGTGCGGAATAGCGAACGTGCTCGGGATCATCCTTTCAGTTTTTCCAGCAATAAATGATTGAGCAGCCAGGGACCGTCGGCGACGCCGTATGCGCTTTCCTTCCGTACTCGCGCCGTCGCCCGGTCGCTTTCACTTCACGACAACCGGCCAGGATTGGAAATCTTTTATGGGCGAACAAACACAGGCGAAAGTCACTGTGCTGGTGGTGGACGACGACGAGGCTGTGCGTCGCGGCCTCTACTGGGCGCTCGACGAGGAAAAGTATCGCGTGCTCGAAGCCGGAACGCGTGCCGAGGCGAGCGAGCTACTGCAACGTGAAAAGATCGACGTGGTCTTGAGCGACCTGCGCTTGCCGCCAGCTCCCGACGATATTTCGGAAGGGCTGGCGGTGGTCGAAGCGGCGCGCTCGCAGCATCCGCCCGTGCCCGTCATCGTCGTCACCGGCAGCGATTCCAAGCGGGCCGCGCTCGAAACCGTCCGGCGCGGAGCTTACGGCTTCTTCGAGAAGCCTTTCGACGCCGACGAAGTCCTGCACATAGTGCATCAAGCGGCGCGCACTCATCGTCTGGAACAGGAGATCCTGCGGCTGCGCTCGGCCTTGAGCGCGCGCCGTGGCTTCGACCACATGATCGGCGCGAGCGCCTCGCTCGAAAAGACGCTCAAGCAAGCGCGCGCCGTCGCACAAACCTCAGCGACCGTGCTGCTCACTGGGGAGAACGGGACGGGCAAGGAGATGCTGGCGCACGCCATTCATGAAGAGAGCCCGCGGGCAAATGCCCCGTTCGTCGCCGTCAGTTGCGCGGCGCTGCCCGAAACTCTTATTGAATCGGAATTGTTCGGCCACGAGAAGGGCGCTTTTACGGGCGCGATTGCCGCCAAGAAAGGGCGCTTCGAGCTTTCCGACAGCGGCACGCTCTTCCTTGATGAGATAGGCGAGCTGACGCCGCCCGTGCAGGTCAAGCTGCTGCGCGTCTTGCAGGAGCATTCCTTCGAGCGCGTCGGCGGAACTAAAACCCATACGGTAGACATACGCTTGATCGCCGCCAGCAATCGCGACCTCGAACAGGAAGTCGAAGCGGGAAGGTTTCGGCGCGACCTCTTCTACAGGCTCAACGTAGTGCCGCTTTGCCTGCCTCCTTTGCGCACGCGCCACGACGATATTCCTCTTCTGGCCGCGCACTTTGCTGCCAAGGCCGCCGAGAAACACGCCCGTCCCGTGCCCGAGCTTGACCCGGCCCTGATCGAAGCGTTGCAGGAATACGACTGGCCCGGCAATGTGCGCGAGCTTGAGAATGTCATCGAGCGGCTTGTCGTCTTGACCGTTGGCCCAAGGCTCGGCCTGGAGTTCCTGCCCGAAAACATGCTGCGTATGATGCCCTCGGCGGGCGCGCCCCCAGCCGACGAGACCACCCTTGAGGGGGCCATCACCGCGCTCAAACGCCGCATGATTACAGCAGCGCTTCAGAGCGAGGGCGGCAATAAGGTGGCCGCCGCCCGTCGCCTGGGCATCAGCCGCTCGTATCTGCACAGGTTAATCAGCGAGTTTGAAGCGACCGGGCCCGAGAAGCCCCGAACCATGAATAACAATCTTCTGGACGAGAGCTGAGAGCCTTCAAGACGAAGGCTCTTTATGCCGCTCGTAGGCCGAGCACCCGCCGTCTCCGTATCCCTCATAGCATCAGCCGTACAGCGCAGCTACGCGCTTCTTTATCTCCTCCGGCGACACGTCCTCCTTGTGGGTCGCAACGTTCCAGACGTGTCCGAAGGGGTCTGCTAATTTGCCGGATCGGTCGCCGTAGAACTGATCCTTCACCGGCTCCAATATCTTCGCGCCGGTGGCGACGGCCCGCATGACGATCGTGTCCACGTCCTCTACGTAGAGATGCATTGTCACGGGCGAGCCGCCGAACGACTGCGGGCTACGGAAGCCCATCTCCGGGAACTCGTCTGAAAGCATTACGGGCGTGTCGCCGATCTTGATCTCGGCGTGACCGATCTTCCCGCTTGCGTCCGCCAGGCGCATCAACTCCGCTGCTCCAAACACCTTCTTGTAAAACTCTATGGCCCCGGCCGCGTCGCTGACGCACAGGTACGGCGTCACAGCGTGGTAGCCCTCCGGGATCGCTTTCGCTTTGCTTGACATAAATCTTTCTCCTTACTTAGCCGGACGATCTAAAAAATGCTTTGGTTCAAGATGGCGGCAGGTTATATCACGATCGGCTTTCAAGCGCAATACTTTATTTCATCTGTGAAACACAGGCTCTCTCGCGCTGCGAAGCGGTATGACGTTTCATTTACACCGAAGTCTCGTCAAACCTTTACGGCGCGCACAGGCAAAAATTTCTCTCTCGTCTGTCTACAAATGTAGACACCGGAGCGGAGCGGCTGTCGCCTCCCGTGCACATGTAAGGTTTCTTGCAAGGGGCGCGGGCGCGGTTTTCGGTAACAAAAAAGCGGATTCCGCCGCGACTCCGGGCATGGTACGAACATTGCAGGACTATCGCATAGCTTGATTAAGAGAGAGTATTAAATGAAACCCAGGGTATTGATAGTTGATGACGATGTCGCCATTACGCAGCAGTTGTTTTGGACGCTGTGTGATGATTACGAGGTGATGACGGCTAACGATCTACAGTCGGCATTGCGACGCGCGACCATCTATGAACCGGCCGTCTCAATACTCGATCTGCATCTGCCGCCGGTCGCAGACTCGCCCGAAGTGGGGATGCGAATCCTGGGCTTCATCAAAGATCGCTTCCCGGACTCGAAGGTGCTGGTCGTCAGCTCTGCCTCTGATATGGAGATGCAGAAGGCCTGTTTCAGAGAGGGCGCGGACGGGTTTCTAGGCAAGCCTTTCGAGGTCGAGCATCTGCTGGCCGCCGTGCGGCGCTACGCGCCCGAGTACAGGCTCGACGCCGCCTGATCTTGAAAAATTTGTTGACGCGAAAGCAAAAGCGGTTCCGAGCGAGCGTCAGTCCAGACGATGAGCAAAGCTGAATACACATTGCTGGCATCCGTGATAGGTTTTTACGTACTGCTCTTTGCGTACCTGTTGATTAGATTCTGCGCCGCGAGCGTCCGAGCCTTTTGGCCCTCCGCGTCGCCGCAGACCAGTAAAGCCTCGCGCCCTGTGGCGCGAAACCGGGCCTGGACGCGCGCCGTATGGCGCGAGCGGCTCGCCCCCGAAATGGAGCGCGGCAAGCAGCAGGCGGCGACCATCGCCGTCTGAAACGGCCCCGCAAGGGAGTTCTTTGCAATGACAAGTTCCGGCCGCTCGCCCCTTTGAGAGGCCGTCAGTGCCCCGCGCAGTACGGAATCCCCTCCCGTCGCACGGAGCCATAGAAGCCCCCGCTCCTAAAACGACTCATGCCCAGAGTCGCGGGGGCTTCTTCTTTTATAAATTTGGCGGCTGCGGTTGCGTGCCTCGACGCGAATCAAGACGAAAAGGCACGGACGCCCGCGCGCCCGCTCTTTAACCCCTCGTCAGGTCTTTCATTGTTCTGCAATCCGCTCCTATATCGTATAATGTTTATACGATGAAATTTCTTCACCTGGCTGACATACATCTGGGCTGTCGCCGCTACAATCTGGAAGAGCGCACGAAAGACTTTTTTCGCGCCTGGTATGATGTCATCACCAATCATGCCATTGCGAACGGTGTGGATTTCGTGCTCATCGTGGGCGATTTCTTCGACCGCCGCAACATAGACCCGCAGGCGATGAACCATGCTATGGCCGGTCTTGAGCTGTTGAGGGAGGCAAAAATTCCCGTCGTCGCCATCGAGGGCAATCACGATCAGCGCGATACGGTTTCAGAGCATAGCTGGCTGCGTTCTCTCTCCGGTTGGGGCTATCTCAAACTGCTTGAGCCGACGCGCGACGAAGACGGGCACATGGCGCTCGTGCCCTGGAACGAAGAGGAGCGCACGGGCTCCTTTATAGACATTGCGGGCGCGCGCATCTTCGGCTCGCACTGGTACGGCGCGAGCGCCAACGCCGCGATTCCGGTTCTGGCCGATGCACTCCGTCGCGCGAGCACGGAAGGACGCTTCAACATCCTCATGCTTCACACGGATGTTGAAGGACAGATCAACCGCCCGATCCCTGCGCTCTCTATCGCGAAGCTGCAAGAGCTGAAACAATCGACCGGCTACGTCGCTCTGGGCCACACTCACAAGCGCTTTGACGTGGACAACTGGGCCTTCAATCCGGGCTCGCTCGAAGCCACTTCGATCGACGAGTACAGGGAGGAGCGCGGCGTTTACCTGGTCGAGGTCGATGCCGAGCACAAGGTCACGGCCACGCACCTGCGCGATTACACACAGCGCCCGTTCCAGCGCCTCTCCTTCGACGTGTCGGGCGCGAAGGATGCCGAGGAGGTCTTCACGGGTGTGATGGAGAAGCTGGAGCGCGAGGCGCGCACACACGACCCCCAACGGGACGGGCCCGCGCCGATCATAGAGATCGCGCTGAGAGGGCAGCTCGGCTTCAAGAATTCGCTGCTTGAGATAAACCGTATGCGCGAGGAGGCGCGCTCGAAGACCGGCGCGCTGCACGTCATCATGCGCAATCAAAGCGTGCCGGTCGAGTACGCGGTCGCCGCCGGAATGGATGCGCAAGCGCCGCGCCACGAGCGCGAGCGACGCATCATAGAGGACTTGATCGCCCGCGATAACCGTTTCAAAGGGCGCGCCGCTGAAATCGCCGAGCTGGTCATAGAGGCTAAGAAGCAGGCACTCAGCAACGAGACGCCCGATAAGATTCTGGAATTGATCGAGCTGAAGCTCGGCGAGGGCGCGACTCTCGCCGCCGCAGCCGATGCGGACGAGCGCGCCGACGCCGCAGCGGGGCACGCGCCGACCGCCACGGCCTTGAGCGCCATCGAGCGCAACGCCGCAGCGCAGGGATGAGTGCCGCAGGAGGGATGAAATGATTGAATTCGGGCTCACCTGAATCAATCGCTCAAATCCTTCATCCCCGCGGCACTCGTCCCTCATCCCTAATCATGAGTGAAGCTATGGACAAAGTGCGGGGCGTGCGCGAGCTGCCTTTGTTTCCCCTGCCGGTCGTTCTGTTTCCGGGCGTCCCGCTGCCGCTGCACATCTTCGAGCCGCGTTACCGCCAGATGCTCGCCGACATACAGGCGCGCGATAGCCTGTTCGGCCTCTCCTACTTCGATACGAGCGAGTCTGAGCGAGATGTCCCGCCCCCTGGCCACGTCGGCTGCGCGGCGGAAGTGACGGAGGCGGAGCCGCTGCCGGACGGACGCTTCCAAATCATGACTGTGGGGCTGATACGCTACCGCGTCGAAGCCTACGTGGACGCGGGCGAGCCTTACCTTGTGGGCCAGGTCTCTTTCTTTGAAGACGAGGCGGAAGATGAAGAGTTGCTCGCACGGCGCGCGCACGAATTGACGGACGTTTTCATGCGGATCGCCCGCGCCGTGCGTATTCTAAATGACGAGCGCGCGTCCCTGCCGGAACTGCCCGAGACCGGGCCCGAACGCCTCTCGTTTCTCATCGCGGGGGCAGTTGATCTTGAGGCAGAGGTCAAGCAGGAGTTGTTGGAGCTGCGTTCTACGGCCGAAAGATTGAAACGCCTGCGTGATCTGCTCGGGCGGGCCGTAATCAGCTACGAAGAGCGCGCGCGCGTCTACACGATCGCCCGCAACAACGGTCACAGCGGTAAAAAGATAGAATTCGGATGAACAGCGCCCCGGAACAATCTGCGGAACAGTCGCGCGAGCGTCGCTTGCAAGTTCACGTGCTCTTTTTCGGCGCGGCCCGCGAGATGGCCGGAAGCGCCGAGATAGAGCTTCAATTGCGCGCCCCGGCCAGCGCCGCCTCCGCCTTTGAAGAGGTGCTGGCACGCTATCCAGAGCTGCGCCGGTTCGGTCGCTCGCTGCTCTTCGCCGTCAACCAGGAGTACGCGCACGGCGAGATGGAAGTACGCGAGGGCGACGAGCTGGCGATATTCCCTCCCGTGAGCGGTGGAGCAGCCACGACATCCGAGGAAGCGGCGGCCGCCGAGAGCAAGGAGAGCAGGGATTTCTTCGAGCTGACGGATGGGCCCATAGACGTTGGTGAGGTTGCGCGACGCGTAGTGCCGGAGGAGTGCGGCGCGACCGTAACACTGGACGGCTACGTGCGCGAGTGGACGCGCGGGCGCAGGAGCCTTTACCTGGTCTACGAAGCATATCCGCCGATGGCGCTCAGAGAGATGCTGCGCCTGGGCCGTGAAGCGCACGAGCGTTTCGAGATCGCGCACATAGGCATCGTTCATCGCACGGGCAGACTGGAGATAGGCGAAACGAGCGTTTGCATCTCGGTCAGCGCGCCGCACCGCCGCGCCGCCTTTGAAGCCTGCGAGTGGGCCATCAGGGAGCTGAAGCGTACGGTTCCGATCTGGAAGAAAGAGTTCTACGAGGACGGCGAAGTTTGGGTCGAAGGCGAAGGCTCGGCCCCTTTGAGCTGTTGAAGCATTGACGCAATCGAGAATCGGACTCTAGCGAGCGAGGGCCGCCATCGACATCCGGCCGCCGCACTCAACATAAAAGCGGCGCTCTTCTCCCGTGCGCCCGATCACGCTCTCTCTCTCTGCTCTAAACATTTGTGGAAGCCCGTTTAAGGTATGGACGTTACGGCGATAGAGCCACTTACTGCTGCCGCGCATCCGACCGTCATCATGGTGGCGGACGACTACGAAGTCATACGCCAGCTGTGCAGGGCGTGGTTGGAGACACGCGGGTACGCCGTGGTCGAGGCGGAGAACGGCGAGGAGGCGGTAGAGATCGCGCGGCGCGAATGCCCCTCGCTGATCCTGATGGATGTCACCATGCCTCTGCTGGACGGCTTTGCCGCCACCCGCCGCATACGCGAAATCAAGGAGCTGTGCGACGTATGGATAGTGGCCGTCTCCGGCATAAGCACTGGCCACCGCGAGGCGGCCCTGACGGCGGGCTGCGACGAGTTCCTTACCAAGCCTTTCGATTTTCCACAACTGGAAAAAGTCCTGGGCCGGCTCCTATCCGGCCCGCCGCGCACGGCCCGCTGAAGCGCGGCTTTCCAGGGCTGCGACCGAGCGTCACTGTGAAGAAAAAGCCCCGCCGCCTTTTGATGGCGAGCGGAGCTTTAACAATCGCGCACGCGTTTGGCGCTCAGCTCGCCGCGACCTCTTCCGTATCTTCTGCGGCAGCCTCCACGAGCGAGGCGCTGGTTACTCTGTCGCCGCCGTCCGTCTTAATCAGCCGGACGCCGGAAGCCGAGCGGCCGGTCTTGCGAATATCGGCGGCTTCGATCCGTATGAGCTTGCCCTGCTGCGTGATAATCATGATCTCGGATTCGTCGTCAACTGGGAAGACGGCGACTACTTTGCCCGTCTTCTCTGTGGTCTTCATGTTGATGACGCCCTTGCCGCCGCGCGCCTGAAAGCGGTAATCGGTGATCTTCGTCTGCTTGCCGAAGCCCTGTTCCGAGATCGATAGCATCCGCTCGTTATCATCAGCCGAGACGGCGCAGAGCGAGACGACTATGTCGTCCTTGCGCAGGTCTACGCCGCGCACGCCACGGGTCGCGCGGCCCATCGGGCGGACGCCCTTCTCGTCGAAGCGAATCGCCAGCCCGTTGTGCGTAGCGATAAAGATGCGCTTGGTCCCGTCCGTCAATACTACGTCAAGCAGCTCGTCGCCATCGTCTATGTTGATGGCGTTGATGCCGTTGGCACGTATGTTCTGAAACTCTGCGAGCGATGTCTTCTTGATTATCCCTTTGCGCGTCACCATCACGACGTAGCGCCCCTCGGAGAACTCGCGCACGGGGACGACGCCCGCGAGCTTGCGCGAAGACGGTATGTTGATGAGATTGACGACGGCCTTGCCGCGCGCCGACGCCGCAGCGTCCGGCACTTCGTGCACCTTGAGCTTGTAGACCTGCCCGTCGTCCGTGAAGATCATAATATAGGCGTGCGTCGAGGCGATGAACAGGTGCTCTACGAAATCGCCGTTCTTGCCCGTCGATGCGCCGAAGCGGCCTTTGCCGCCGCGACCCTGCCGTTGGTAGACGGTCACGGGCGTGCGCTTGATATAGCCGCTGTTGGTGACGGTGATCGCCACGTCTTCGTCCGCTATCAAGTCCTCTATGGAGAGCTCGACGCCTTCGTCCACGATCTCCGTCCGCCGCTTATCGCCGAACTCCTTCTTGACATCCTCCAGCTCCTTGACAATGACGCGTCGCAGAGCATTCTCGTTGGCCAGAATCTCTTCCAGCTCGGCTATGTGACGGATGATGCCCTCGTATTCGTCCACGATCTTCTGCCGCTCCAGCGCGGAGAGGCGGCGCAGCTGTAGGTCTAGGATGGCCTGCGCCTGTGCTTCGGAGAAATCCAGGCGCTTGAGCGCCTTCTGCAATTTCGTCAGATAGCCCGCGAGCGTCAAGTCCGAGGGCGTGCCCTTCCAGGATTTGACCTCCGACATGGTCTTCACTTCGCCGGTCAGCCATTGCCTGGCCTCATCGACGGAGCGCGCGTTGCGAATAGTAGTGACGATGAAGTCAAGCGCGTCGATCGCCTTGGTCAAGCCTTCGAGGATATGCGCGCGCGCCCTGGCCTTGCGCAGCTCGTACTCGCTCCTGCGCCTGACTACCTCGCGCCGGAAATCCACGAAGGCTTCCAGCATCTGCTTGAGATTGAGGACGCGCGGCTGGCCGTTGACGATCGCCAGGTTGATGACGCCGAAAGAGGACTGCATGGGCGTCAGCTTGTAGAGCTTGTTGAGGACGACCTGCGGCACGGCGTCGCGCTTCAATTCGACGACGATACGCATCCCGTCGCGGTCGCTCTCGTCGCGCAAATCCGCTATGCCTTCCAGCTTCTTCTCGTTGACCAGCTCGGCGATGCGCTCGATCAGGCGCGCCTTGTTGACCTGGAATGGTATCTCCGTGATAACGATGGCGTCGCGCTCCTGCGAGCCGCGCCCTATGCGGTCGATCCCTGCGCGCGCGCGCATTTGAATAACGCCGCGCCCCGTGGTGTAAGACCGCTTGAGTTCTTCGCCGCCGTAGATGAAGCCGCCCGTGGGAAAGTCCGGGCCGGTGACGATCTTCAACAGGTCTTGAATCTTCACCTCGGGCTTGCGCAGCAGCGCGATGGTCGCGTCAATGATCTCGGTCAGATTGTGCGGCGGTATCTTGGTCGCCATCCCGACGGCGATGCCGTCAGAGCCGTTGACGAGCAAGTTAGGAATACGCGTCGGCAAGACCGAGGGCTCGCTTAAAGACTCGTCATAGTTGGGAGTGAAATCGACCGTCTCTTTCTCTATGTCGCTCAAGATTTCGGTGGTCAGGCGGGCCATACGGACTTCCGTATAGCGCATGGCGGCAGCCGCGTCGCCGTCCACGGAGCCGAAGTTGCCCTGGCCGTCAACGAGCGGGTAGCGCATGGAGAAGTCCTGCGCCAGGCGGACGATAGTGTCATAGACGGCCGTGTCGCCGTGCGGGTGATATTTACCGATCACGTCGCCGACCACACGGGCGCTCTTCTTATATGCCTTGTTATACTGGTTTCCCAACTCGTGCATGGCCCACAGGACGCGACGATGCACGGGCTTGAGACCGTCGCGCACGTCTGGCAGCGCGCGACCGATGATGACGGACATGGCGTAGTCCAGGTAGGAGCGCCGCATCTCGTCTTCGATATTTATGTAATTACGTTCCGCAATGGTTTCCATCGAATAGACCTTTCAAGTACAATTCGCCCGCTTGGGTGTTCGCCGGCGTTCAAGCCTGCGCCGACGCTCTTAATAAAGCGCCCCTGGCCCACGCGGCCTCAGAACCTCTGCGGGCGGCGCGAAATGTTTAGCGTAAATTTAGAGGCTTTCCCGTACTCTTCGGGAGCGTCTGAAGAGCTCTCTTTGAAGTACGATATATTGTAGCCGTTAGAAGGGTTTTTGGCAAACCCGAAAGCGGCTGAAAGTCCCTTGAAACTGAGGGGTTTAGCGTTGTTCGACGGACTCTCACGGGGGCGTCCGAAACCCCCTTGGACGAGGCCGGGGCGGGCGACTCTTTAGCCGGGAGCGGCAGTCAT
>DASQYE010000271.1:0-2456 GCA_035639355.1 Pyrinomonadaceae bacterium | reverse complement strand
CTCCGTATAAGGGTCGGAGAGAAGGCGCTGCTGGAATCTTTCCAGCTCCCAGACCTCTATATATGTCAGATAGCCCAGCACGGCGACATCGCCGACCACGCCGGCGCTCCTTCTGAGCAGCGGGTGAATGAGCACGCGGCCCTGGCCGTCGAGCGTGGTCTGCTGGCCGTAATAGTTTGTCCTGTCAAGGAACTTGCGCCGCGCCGGGTCCATAGAGGGCAGAAGCGACAGGCGCTGCTCGATCGATTCCCATTCGGGCAGCGGGTAGATGCGCACGCTTTCGCCCGTCAGGCTCGTCACGTAGAGCCCCGTTCCATGCTTTTCCTCTACCAGGCGGCGGAACGGTGTCGGCACTTTCAATCGCCCCTTGGTGTCTATCCGCGCTGTGTAATTTCCTCTTAACATAGAGCTTCGGCGGATGGGACGGGACGCGGGGTGCTTAAAACTTCGAGTAAAACTTTAATGATCGGAGTCAAGATGCTCATAAAAGCCCACTTCCGACCACTTTTTTCCACCCGCGGCGAATAGTACGCCCGTCTCAGAGGGCTGTCAAGAGTAAAAAACAGTATCAAACATATAATTTTTAAGCACGATATGGTGTACGGGGCGGCGTTCGGGCCCGTGGGGAGTCCGAATTCTTGCTGACGCCGGGAGGGATTCTAGGGGGCTGCGGGGGCGTGCGTCGTCTACCTGCTCAGGTTTAGTCGCTCTACGGGCCACCATTATAGCCAAGCGCAGGAGCATCCTGTATAGTGCGGCGGTATCTCGTACCAACTCTTTTACGCGGGCTCTAGAGCAGACTGACCCAGATGGGCTTAGGCGGACTACTCCTTTTCGGCGCGTTGGCGGCGCTGGCTAATCTCTTCGGCGGACTATTGCTTGCTTCATCGGGCCTGCGCCGTCTGGACGACCGTTTTCTCAAATACCTGGTCGCTTTAGGCGCGGGCTTTATGCTGGCGGCCATCTTTATCGAAATCCTTCCGGAAACGGTCAGCATCTGGACGGACGGACTGAGGGGCGAATCGGCTGCCGCTGCTGTCTCTGGAGCGATGGCCCTACTGCTGGGCGGCTATCTCTTGATACAGCTTTTCGAGCACACCATCGCGCCCCATTTCCACTTCGGCGAAGAGACGCATCCGGAATCCGTACTGCGCCCGTCGGCAGCCTACACGGCGATCGGCGGGCTGCTAATCCATACCTTCTTCGACGGGGTCTCAATCGCGGCTGCGTTTCTGGTCAACTTCAAGGTCGGGCTGCTCGTCTTTATAGCGATCCTGCTGCACAAAGTCCCCGAAGGATTCACCGTCGCTTCGATCATGCTCGCTTCGGGGCGCTCGTCGCGCAAGGCTGCGATTGCGACGCTGGCAATCGGAGCGGCGACCTTCGCCGGGGTGCTCAGCGTGGCCTTGCTGCGGACGAGGATTGAATCGGCGGTCGCTTACGCCCTGCCCTTCTCCGCCGGCGTCACGCTCTACGTCGCCGCCAGCGACCTGATCCCGGAAGTCAACCATAAGGAGGAGAAGAATCCAATGGTCTCCGTCGTCGTCTTCGGCGGGGTGGCGCTCTTTTACTTATTGCATCGCCTGATCGAAGGGTAAGCGTCGGCACAGAAAAGGAGCAGAAACGGAAAACACTCTCGCCGCTTCGTCCTCATCTAAGTGCTGCAGGAAGGTTGGACTGATCGGCTTCACTTGGTATGATTGCAGCATTGACCCAAAACAAACGCACATTAGCATTTCCGGCCGTGCTGGTCTTCGCGTGTCTGCTTTCGTGGGCCGCGACGCCGTGCGCGGCGCAAGCCGTGCAATCGCCAGTCCAGATGCCGGACCCGCCGACGCCGGTCGTGGACACGGCAGGCGTCCTGGACGCGGCCACGAAGCAGCGGCTGGAGGACATGCTCAAGAACCTGAGCGAGAACAAGACGGCCAACGTGGAGATGGGCGTCGTCACGGTCAACTCGACGGGCGGGCAGGATATCTTCGATTATTCGCTGGCGGTGATGCGCGGCTGGGGCATAGGTCTGGGCGAGAAGGGCGGCCTGCTCCTTCTCATCGCCGTCGAAGACCGCAAGTACTACACGCAGGTCAGCAGGCATCTGGAAGGCGACCTGCCCGATAGCGTGGTCGGAGAACTTCAACGTCGCTATCTGGTTCCGGCGTTCAAGGCGGGCGACTATAACAAGGGCGTGATGGACACCGTGCAGGCTTACATCGCGACCCTGGCGGAGAAGCGTGGCTTTAGCGTCGAGGGCTTAGATCAAAGCTATGCTTATCGCCGTCAAACCGGACAACCGAGCAGGGGCACAAGAAACACGCGGGGCGGCACTTCGGGGTGTACTATGTTCTTTATCATTCTCATCATCGTGGTCTTTTTGTTAGCCAGCCGTGGCAGAGGCGGCGGTGGCGGCTGCTTGAACATGCTTTTGCTGGGCTCGCTTTTGAACAGCGGTAGTCGCG
>DASQYE010000270.1:0-16050 GCA_035639355.1 Pyrinomonadaceae bacterium | reverse complement strand
GCACGCGCGTTAAGCAGTACAGAGCGCGCGCCCTCAGCGCCTCCCACTTCAGCAAACTTTTCTTCAGCGCCAAAAATCCTGAGGCGCAGCCCCTCCAACTTTATGCCGCTCTTAAGCACCTGAACCGCAACGACCGCTCTTTCGACACTGGATTTGAACTCGACGGCTATTTACAAGCCGCCACAGAAACCGCCGCCCAGGGTGGTTTTGACGTTGTAGTCTACGGGCACACACACCTTCCCAAAAAGAAACGACTCCCACTTCCCGATTCGCGCTGGTACATGAACACGGGCACTTGGTGCGACGTGATTAAGTTACCTGACGCCGTCACGGGAGGCTATGAACAGGCTGAGGTTGCACTCAGGGAGTTCGCCGCCGCACTCCGAAACAATGACTATAGGAGATACCTCCGGCGCTACCTCAGTTTCGTTGAGATTGTAGTGGACCCGACCGGGGCTCAGCGCGTAGGGGAGCCGCAACTCTACTCTTACTGTGGGCCACTTCGCGAACGGTCTTCACCACTGACAGACACCCTTGGAATAAAGGAAGCTCCTCATGCAGCAGATAACAGCTAAATTATACCGTCCAGGAGATAGCAGCTATACGGGCACAGCCTGGCTCTGCTCTCGCAGCCACGCCCTCACGGCTGCCCACTGTGTCGGCGACCGGGCGAAGAAAATACTCTACCCAGGCACCTTTGTTCTCAAATTTATGAACGGCGAGAGGGTTGAGGCGGTAGTTGAGGAGGGCAACTACGACTTCGACCTCGATGCGGCACTGTTGCGCATCAAGGGGGAATTATCTGCGCAGGTGCAGATCAACTGCGGGCGGCTGCCGGCTTACGATCCCTGGCCCCCGCGCAGCGAGGTCTGGTCCGCCTACGGCTTTCCCGTTGGGAACCCTTCCGGGATGGATATCTCGGGCTTCATCACCTCCCCCAGCGGCAACGTGAGCGGGCATCCTGCCTACCAGCTTTACTGTGACCAGGGCGGCTACGGGGCGCTGAAAGGCACGTCGGGGGCGGCCATCAGGTACGAGAAGATGGTGGTTGGCCTGATCCGCTGGGCTCCCAAGGCGTTTAAGCAGGGTGTAATCTACGCCTCCCCGCTGAACTTAATCGCCGCAAAGCTGCCCATGATGGAGAACATCCTCATTGCCAACGCCAAGGCCGCCCTTGCTGAATTCGCGCCGAACCTGCTGCTGCCGAAGACCGTGAACGATATTCTGGTCCGTCGCGCTGTGGATAAAGAATTGATCGGCAGAAACACGCCGCAAGCGGCGGGCGCGGGTCGGCACAACCTGCTAAAGCAGCAGACCGCCTTTATCGACCGGGTAGAGCTGGATAGAGTGGTAAACCTACTACGGGGCAATGTTATGTTGCTCACGCTTGTCGGCGAGAGTGGCGTGGGGAAGACCCGCCTCTCGCGTGCCGCCAGCAAAATCCTCGTGGACTACAACGCATTCCGTGACGGCGTTTTCTTTGTTAGCATGAGCGCGCTTAAAGACCATAAGAAAGTGGCGCGCGAAATTGCCAACACACTCGGCATCAAAGAGGCCCAAGAGTTCTCTTTCGAGAAGAGCCTGAAGCTGTACCTTGGCGACAAGCAGATGCTCTTAGTGATCGATGGCTTTGAACACTTGATGCGGGCGGGTTCCCTGTTTGCCGAACTTCTAGGTGCCTGCCCCGGCGTCAAAATACTCGTCACCAGCCGGGAGCCGCTGGGGTTGACCGACGAGGAAGTTTTAAACGTGGGGCCCCTGCTCTTGCCGAGCGCCGACGCCGGCTTGGATTTGCATAAGCTGAGGCGAAGCCCCGCGGTGGCACTATTCGAGGCCCGCGCTGGCGAAGTGGACGAAGATTTTAAGCTTACGACAGAGAACTGCGAACTGGTCGCCGGGATATGCAGGGCGCTTAGCGGTCACCCGATGGCAATAGAACTCGTTGCGGCACAGGCCACCACGCAGGAAGACTTGGCCGAGGTGTATGAAAAGGTGAACTCCGCGAGTACGGCTCAGCTCGAAGACACGCTCCAGGTGGCAATTGAGTGGGCTTACGGCCACCTGGACCCTAAGGATCGGTCGATATTAAAACGGCTATCCGTTTTCGTCGGCAACTTCACAAAACAAGCCGCCGAGGATGTCTGTCGTGATTTAGGGAACTCGCCCGAGGCGGTGGGGGGCCGGCTCGAGGAACTCTCGCGCAAGTGCCTGCTGCAGGAGGAGCTGTCACCGAACTTAAAGCCGCGCTACCGGATGCTGCAAAATATCCACGAGTACTGTCTGAAGCGGTCGGACGCTAGGGGCGAGTTGGCCTCCGCGCAGCGCAGTCACGCCAGCTTCTATCTGGCGCTTGCTAAGAAGGCAGAAGCACGGATCACATTGCTGACCAGCGAGGAGCGGAAGGAATGGCTCGACCTGCTGGAGAACGAACTCGACGACATCCGGGCGGCGCTGAAGTGGGCGCTTGATACCAAAGAAGGTAGGGACCTTGGGCTACAACTGGCGGCCTCTCTCTTCTGGTTCTGGAACCTGCGCGGCTATCTAACCGAGGGGCGGGAGCACGTCGCTGCCGTGCTAAGGCGGGCTGGCGCCGGGGCGTCGGCGAAGGATCGTGCCAAAGCACTTTATGCCGTGGGAGGGCTCTCTTTCCTACGCGGCGACTACGCTGAAGCCAGGGGTTGGCTCGAAGAGAGCGTCGGGCTGTGGCGCGAGGTGGGTAATAAGAGGAGGCTGGCCTACGCGCTGGTCGTCCTCGGTATGGTGGCACTGGAGCAGGGCCACCCCGAGGAGGGGCGGCGGTACGAAGAAGAGAGTGTAAGCATATTCAAGGAGGTGGATGACACATGGGGCTTGGCCCTGGCACTGAACGACCTCGGGAACATGCTTAACGAGCCCGGCAACATGGACTTGGCGCAGGCGTACTACCGGCAGAGCCTCGCGCTGTGGCGGGAGTTGGAGGATAAGTGGGGCTACTCACTGACCCTCTGCAACATGGGGCATCTCGCGCTCCGGCAGGATGACCACCTGACGGCGCGCGAGTTGCAACTCGAGGCGCTGGCGATTAGGCGCGCGGAAGGAGACCAGTGGGGGTTCGCCGAATCGCTGAGGCGGCTCGGCAGCGTCTTCGCCGCCCAGGGAGACTACATCGAAGCGGCGAAACTGCACTATGACAGTCTCGTGTTGCACCAGCAGGTGGGCCGAACGCAGCTTATCTCTGAATGCCTGGAGGCGTTGGCGGAGGTTGCCGTGAAACTCAAACAGCCGCTGCGGGCGGCGGAACTCTACGGCGCCGGGGAAGCCATCCGCAGCAAAACTATGGCCGGCCTTACGCGAATTGTATATAATACTTGCGTCGAGGAGGCGCGCAGCGCGGCCAAGGCTGACGCGGCTTTAGATGAGTTTGATCGCGCGTGGGCCCGCGGCAAACGTTTGAACATTGACCAAGCAGTGGCTCGCACCGCTGAGTACGTGAAGGAGTGGACCCAGTCTTGAGTCTGAAGTTGGATCGAGCGTCTAGCGGTCCTGAGCAGAGGCGTACTAAAAGTCTCTGGGGTATGTCTCGTCCCTCCCATCTGCCAACACTCTTTTCGCATTACTCGCTGCTTACCCAGAGGCTTGCTCTAGATTCCCGCAACGAACATTGAGGGCTTCTTAGTTTGTTAGACAGGAGTCAGATGGTAATTTCATACTCAACATCAATAAGACGTAGGCCCGATGTCTTGCAGAACCCGTCAACGAGCTTGAGCAGCAATAGTCCCTCGGTCAATTCACCATGCTTCTTCTGCGACTCTTCAGGCAATGTAACTCATTGGTTAAGTTGAAGTCTAAAGTCAGTTTAGGTGGGATATGCTTGCGTTGAAAACCTATGAGGAATAAGATGAAAGTTGTAAAGCCGGATTATAAAGCTGATGGACTTACGCTGACCTCACCGAGCGGCGTCCCCTTCAGGTTTACTGTCAATATCAAAGATACAAGTATCACACAGAGCCACACCCGCTCGTTCGAGGTCACGGGAGTGGATCAGTCGACGGGTTTGATGAAAACTGCTTTATACAACCTTACTCGCGGAGAACATAAATCGTATATAGACTTTTTTGAGGAACTCGCGAAAGATTTTGGGGTTCGCCTCCCAGGAAACCGCCGAAAGTCCGCCAAGCCAACCTTTAGAGCAGCCTATCGTGCGCTGCTTACCGAAAACTTAGCGCCCGGCATGCTCTATGGTTACGGGGATCCGGCCGTTCTCCGCGTGGAAGACGCGGGCGGGAAGAAGGGGAATTGGTACTACCTCGTCTCGACCTCTAATGACGCACCGAACTCTTTCCCCATCGTCCGGTCGCGGGGCCTCGTGAACTGGGAATTTGTAGGCTTCGTGTTTCCGCGAGGTAGAAAGCCAAAGTGGGCGGCAGATGGTGAGTTCGTTAGCGACTACTGGGCTCCGGAGATGCATAAGATAGGGGGCGAGTTCAGAGTATATTTCGTGGCTCGGGACAAGAATACCCATGAGCTTTCCATCGGCATGGCTAAATCACTTAGTCCCGACGGACCCTTTGTCCCTGGAGAGGCGCCTATCCTCAAGGGCAATGTCATTGACCCCCACGTTTTTGTTGACGACGATGATACCACCTTCTTGTACTGGAAGAAGGATAATAACGACATCTGGCCCAGCCTGCTTAATAACCTGCTTTACGAGCAAACTAACTTTATCGCTAAACTTTTCCCGCAGAAGGAAGATCAAATTACTGCGTCCTTTATCCAGACCCTATGGCCTTGGGCCCGGACACTGGAACCTATGGAACGTTTCTTCATTCAGCACGTCTTGATCGAATCTGTTACAACCGCATTTTCTGCTTTCCGTGACCGGCTCGCAAAGCTCTCAGGCGAGCAAAGCAACAAACATATACGAGATGAAATGTGCGCTGTCCTGCAACTCATGAGAACTCTGATTTATGCACAGAAGCTATCGCCTGACGGCTCGACGCTCTTGGGAGAGCGAACGGAGATTATTGAGAACGACCAATCGTGGGAAGCACACTTGGTCGAGGGTATATGGGTGACGAAGTACCAAGAAAAGTATTATCTATTCTACTCAGGGAATGACTTTTCTACAGACCAATACGGGATAGGAGTTGCTATTGCTGATGAGCCTCTGGGCCCTTATCGGAAAATGCCCGGGCCACTGCTTCGCTCAACAATTGATTGGTCAGGCCCCGGGCATCCTTCGGTCGCGACTGGCCCCGACGGTGATCCACAATTATTCCTTCATGCTTTCTTCCCAGGGAGGACTGGGTACAAGGAGTTTCGTGCCCTACTTGCAACACCCATCACGTTTGAGGATGACCGTGTCCTATTACGGTAGCTCAAAATCATGCTTTGTATGTTACAAAACAGATCGTCCAAGGTAACCTCAAACGGAGAATGTGGGCTGTCAGGAAATTAACAGGTGCGGGCTCGGCATTTAATGCCAACCGAATCCCTGCACCTGCTTTTACCACCTTGTCCTGATAATAGCATTATAGCGAGCGAACACCTTAGCCGTCTATATGCTTAGTGACTTTCAACGGAACCTAGTCACTACGACGCGAGTCTGGGAGGTGAAGACCGGACAAGAGACTGTCCGATTTAACACCGGCGATAGGAATGCCGCAAGCTTTAGTGGTGACCCTGGAAAATACCTGGTAATTACAGGTGGGTATTCAGAAGCTTACGCGGAAACTCAGATATGGCTCTGGCAGCCGCAAGATTTGTTGAAGGAGACATGCAATAGATTAACTATTGACAACCTGACAGAGGACGAATGGGAGCAGTACTCTTCACGGGAAGAATTTCAACGCTATATAACTAATACACCGCGCGCCGTAGTGTGTTCTAAGCCATCCGGTAAGGAGGTAAATTTAAATAAATAGACATAAAGATTTTGCCCCTCAAGCAAACAAACCCCTCCGGGAAATTTCATTATACGCGCGAAAACCATAGGATTTTTTCACTTTATGGGAGAATTCTGCGGGTAAGCTGTTGATTCTCCGTAATGGGAATTTTCACTTTATGCGCGAACCTACATTTGTGGGTTGCTGTGACTGGAAGCATAAGCTTGCCGGAGCTGCAAACTTATGCTTCCACTATAAATAGGTTCGCGCAAAAATTGTGTCCGGCAAAATGAGCGGGCTGGCATAGCCAGCCCTGATTCTGCTTAGGCTTTTCGCAGAGCTGGTTTTAAGGGGCCCAGGCTCGGAAAGCGCTTTCGCCACGATCTCTCATACGGAGTGACCTATGGAGACCGACCGCTTATTCAACTCAGTCGTCGCCAGCGTTGCCATTTCAGCCGCCTTCGAGTTAGGGCTATTCGAGGAGCTTGAGCGCAAGGGAACCATACATCTGCCCTCCTATTGTGACGAGGCGGACTTACACGAGCCATCTGTTGCGAGCCTTTTCCGCGCACTGGCCTGCTTCAATATAGTTGAGCTTTCGTCGGACGCCGGAGTGATTAGGCGCGGGTCTTCTTTCGCCGACGCTTACAGAGAGAAGGGCTACTTCCTCTGGCTCATAAAGGGCTACGGCCATCTTCTGCAAAATCTAGCCGACTTGGCGAAGCGTGCGAACCGGCCTCCGAACAATGACGATCCGTCATTCGTGCGGCGCAGCCTCAAGCATATTGCCATGGCGGGACGCGATTACGGGTCTCAGCTTGTCGATCCATATTTCGAGGACGTGTTAAATGAACAGCCCTTCACGGTCGCCTGTGATCTAGGTTGCGGCAGTGCGGAGCGTCTGCTCAAGGTAGCCAAAAAACATCCCGGAATCCGGGGCGTCGGCGTGGACATTGACGCTGGCGTGGTCACGCTCGCGAAGGACAGAATAAGAGAAGAGTCGCTCGAAGACCGCGTCGTCGCAATCGCGGGGAATGTAACAGACCTCTCGCCACGCCCGGAATTCGCCGATGTTGACCTCTTATTCTGTTTCTTTATAGGCCATGACCTGTGGCCACGCGCAAGATGTCAACAGGTTCTGCAAAGGCTCTTAACCATCTTCCCCAAGGCGCAACGGTTCCTCTTTTGTGACACATATCGCTCAGACGCCGCGCCTTCACCCCACATACCAACTTTCACGCTCGGGTTCGAGCTCACGCACGCCGTGATGGGGCAGTACATACCCTCGGAGGCTGAATGGCTGGCATTATTTGAGGATACAGGGTGGAGATGCGTTGGCAAGCAGGAGGTCGGGATACCCTTCAGCACCATCTTCGACCTGCGCCCCCAGCGAGCACTCGGGCGGTAGAACGAGAGCTTTTAGGTCTTGCGTCATAGGCGACGATCAAACGTCCGGTGCTGAAAGGATAAGATTATGCCGCCGATTAGACACGCGAGCCGCTTGACGAGCCGCCGAAAGATTATAAGGATCACGATGATCTGCTCGGCCATGATGAACTTCTCCAACGACTTCTAGATTACGAGCTTCGCCGAAAACAACATGGGCGCGCTTAATCGAGAGCGCGCCCATGTCGGCCATTCCGGGCCTGTCCGACGCGAGGCGACAGAGTATGGTTTTGTCAGGGAGGTGTGTATGAAAGTCTTTATTAGCTGGTCAGGACGATCCAGTCGCGGAGTCGCCGAGGCGCTTCGCAACTGGTTGCCGGACGTGCTTCAGGCGGTCGAGCCTTTCGTCTCTTCCTTCGACATCGGCGCAGGCGACCGCTTTCCGGAAACGCTGCAAAAGGAGTTGGCCGAAACCCACTTCGGAATCTTATGTTTGACGCCGGCGAACCACCAGGCCCCCTGGGTGCTCTTCGAGGCCGGCGCGCTCGCCAAGACGTTTGAGGAGGGGCGTATCTGCCCGTATCTCATAAATCTCAACCCGCACGATTTGAAACAGCCGCTTTCGCTCTACCAGGCAAAGACGGCAGACAAAAGCGGAACTCTAGCGCTCCTCAAGGCGATAAATAAGGCGCTGCCTTGGCGGGGCGGTCAAATCCTGGAGCCGAGGTTGGAGAAGAGCTTTGAGCAATGGTGGCCGGAATTCCATGCGTCTCTACAGGATTGTTGAGATCGAATTGCCGCCCGCCCAGGCTCTTCCGTACTTCTTTCTTATCCAAAAATCTACGGGTAAATGCCTACACGCGGCCGGCCCGCAGGGGAAAGACGGGGCTGAGATAAAACTTGAGCCCTACAGCGACATCGACCGACAGAAATGGTCTCTTCATTATCTTGGCAAGGGCATGGTCGCAATCGTATCGAGATATAGCGACCAGTGCCTGGACGTAGAGAAGCACTCGGAGAAGTCCGGGGCGCGAGCATACCAGTGGACATTCCGGCATAAGGACAATCAGATGTGGACTGTGGATAAGGGTGCGCAGGGCGAAGCGGCTATCCGCCTCAAAGTGGAGCACACGGGGTTTTACCTGTCGGCCAAAGATTCCGGCGCGATACAGATCGAAGGGGCCGAAGGAGACGACCGGCTCTGGTACTTACAACCGGCCCTCTGAGTTGCAGGCGAGCGCATGACAGGTGGTTGCAGCAATGCACATCTGTAAGGGAAGGGAAGTTAAAAAAACCTTGGGGATGATATGCAATGGCGGAGGAAGTTTATACGGAGTCTCTTCCAGCCTGCTGCGTGGCCGAGAGTCTTTGAAGACGCTTTGCGTCCTGAAATAATTCTCGTAACAGGATCGTTTCAGGTAAGGGACGGTTGCGGGAGACGTGTGCGCCAGGCTAACTATTAAGACCCTGTTGAAACAACAGCTCAATCTTGAGCCTGTCCAAGACTTCGCCGATGGGATTTGCCACGCCGTAGCTCTCGATTCTCTTCGGCTCATCGGTGGCCGGATCATCTCCCTCAAGGGCCTCAACTTTCGGTAAAGCCTGTAGCGATTCGGGAGCGTCTGACATGCCTGCGAAGATCAGACCGATGGCGTTTTGTTCCGCGTCAACCACCAGCGAGCCGCTGTCGCCTTTAACCACGAATTTAGCGAATTTCGGCAAAGCGGGCTCAATCAGGAACTGGTCCTGGAAAAATGCGGAATGCCCTGTGCGATCATAACGTATCCAAATATCCAGATGGATAGAGAATATGCGGCCTTCCGTGTAGCCGGTGGTTCGTCCGAACTTGCGCGCGGCCTCGCCGATTTCGATGTCCTTCTTTGCCACATAACCCTTAACCGCGCCGATCAGCGGAATCACAGGCTTGTGCGGTTGCGGCCCCCACAGTTTGGCGATGGCGGCGTCTACGTGGTTGGGCTCCTTCAGATCATTATCGAACTTCAGCTCGGAAAAGTTTACCAACGCCCCGATCGGCCGATTGCTTGCCGCTTCACCAGGGCTCGGCTGCATTATCAAATCGCCGTCATCGACTTTAGCCTTTCGCAGGTCGGCGAAGACATGCGAATTGCTTAGCAGATGAATCTCCTTGCGGCGCGGCCACTTACTTTTGCGCGTGCAAAAATAGCCGATTGTCCCGCTCTGGCCCGTCAAGTTCGTATTCGCACCGCTGATTCCGCCCATTATTACTTCCTGGCGATCACGTATGCCATAGGGATACAGGCTCGGCGACGCAGGCGAGCTTAAACCCGCGCCCGACAAAAAACCTGCCGCCGGCATTTCGATCAGGACGACCGGCACGCCACGGTAGCTATCCGGCAGCCGCGCCGCCCCCGGCCACATCTCTTCGTTTGCATCATTTACAAAAACTTGAATGCAATATTGGTCGCTGCCGCCGAGCATCCCTATGCCCACGGCATGTATGTTCCCGGAGAAGCCCGGCACCAGATAGGTCGAGCTTAATTCACGTTTGATCTTGACGGTTCGTTTCGGCAGCCTGTGATTGGTGCGCCGGGGCGGACGCCTTAACGCACGAGCGCGCCTGTACCTGCTTACGAAAAACCACGTCAGCCAGGCGAGGGCCAGCGCGCCCGCGACCCAGGTTATCGCGTCGTAGTAATAATAGTAGATGGTCCCGCCGCTGCCGTCCGGGCGGGACCACATCAGGTGTTTTCCCAGGACGAAGATCATCATGTTGCTCAGAGAAGATCGATGGACGACAAATTCGAGCCGACCGGATGACAGAACTGAATCTGGTTTACAGACCCACCGCCGGCAGTTTCGCCGCCGGCATCTTCAACGACCGGCGCGAGATCGAAACGATTGCCCGCCGGGCTGGATAGATATCCGTAGTAATCAGCCATATCGCTGTAGACGGCATTTTCGCTGTAATCCATGTTTTTGATCTCGATCCTGAACGGGAGACCGGCAACACGCCGGAGCGAATGTGTCTCTTCGCTGTCGCCGATGCGAATGGTGAAGCCGACCTCTTCGCCTTCGATCTTGACGCCGATGGTTTCCCCGACGTTACCGAAGACCTCGCGCTGCGTCGTCGTCCCGCCCGCGTCTTTTTCCACCTTTTCAAAAAACAGATTCGTATCGAGCTTGTGGGCATAGAAGAGCCCGTTGCCGATGTATATTTTCGTCAACGGATGTAGACGTTGCGTGGTCGGGAATAGAGCCGCGTCGCCGTGCAAAGCGTTCATGTTTACGATCCAGCGAAAATCATTAACGTCCGCCGAATCGAGCCTGTCGAAATCTCCGCTTTGATAAATTTCGTAGCCCTCAATCGCCGGTTCGCGCAGCGCCTTGATCTCAATCCGCACATCCTCCCTGGGGAGCTGCTGGTACGTCGCAATATCCTGATAAACGATGATGTCATTGCCGCCCCCTTCCTGAAAGACCGGCTGTTGAATTTTGACGCTCAGCTGGTGTTTATCATCGCGGATGGCGGCGATCTCCCCCCTTTGCCGGTCGCCGTTGAAGCAGATGATCCCGAGGCCTGTGAATCTGACAAGTGCTGTAGCAGAACTTTCTTGAACGGTCATGATATTCTCCAATCTTTGAGTTGAGAAAAAGCTTTCAGTATAAGAGTGCTCTTTTGCGCCCGAAACGTAACGCCGCTCAATAAGAGATCGAATTAGCGGCAAAGCCACGCGCCCCCGACTTTGACGCAAGCGAACCTTTTTTGCTTTGCGACGGTCACGGCTCTTATCGTCCCGTTGACGTTCGTTGTAACTTGCCAGGCATATCTGGCCGTGACGAGACCCCCCATACATTCTTTAAAGAACGTGATTTGATATTCCATTGGCCCTAAACTGGCCTCGACACCGTCAACACCGGCCGGCGCATTCTGGGCGATGATTTTACTCCGCTCGCCCTCTATATTCCGCCGCCATCTATCGCCGAATCTCCCTATGATGGTCTCCCTTTCGCGGCTCTTGTCGGCGTCAGAGCAGTTCGGCGCAGGAGTTGGCGTCGGACGGGGCGACGGCGACGGTGATGGCGATGGGCTGGGCGACGGTGATGGTGTCGGACGGGGCGACGGTGTAGGCGTCGGAGCAGGTGTCGGAGAAGGTGTTGGCTTGGGTGACGGCGACGGAGAAGGTGTCGGGATGAATGACGGCGATGGACTTGGAGTTGGTTTCGGAGTTGGTGAAGGTGTGGTTATTTTTGCTGCGGTTGGAGACGCGGCCGGGCTCGGCGTAGGCTGTGGCGTCGGTGTCGGAACCGGCTCGCCCAGCTCATTTGGGGTGACTGAAGCACCGGGTTCGCTTGGCGCTGTCGCCGGTGTCAGAGGCTTGACCAGCGCGACTTCTTCCGGCCTCGGTTTAAGATAAATGAAGCCGTTGATGGCCACCACGCACACCACCATGACTACCATTAACGTCGTCATCGCGCTCAGCATAAAGCGCCGCCACTTCAGTCTGCGTTTCCGTTTCCTCAGTGCGTTCTCTTTTCCCTCGATGACCCGTGCGCCCTCGCTCCAGCTCTCGCTATTCGGAGCGACGTTGACCAGCGGCGTCCCGTCTGCCAGGCAAAACGCCAGCAGATCGTCCGCGTAATAGTCGCCGCATTTCGGGCAGGTGCGTATCATCTCAGTAATCGGAGTAACCACCGAACAGGGAAAACGCGGCCCAATAAAAGGGGGCCTTTGTCCTATCGCTGCTCATCACCTCAAGCTGGGCCTGCCGCAAGCTCTCGGCCGACGGCATAAGTCTCTCTTTGCGATTGCGATGAAAAGCGATCATCAAATCCTTCGTCGGCTCGGAGTCAACCTTCCACTGACTGGCGACCACGACCGGCGCTCCCAGCGCCAGCAAAGTACGCGCGATGCCGATGGCCCCCTCGCTTTTGTCGTAACGCTCGAAACCGGTTTCACAGGCCGACAGCACAACCAGTTTCGCCTTCGGCAGCTTGTACGTGCCGAGTTCGTAGGAACGCAGCTCGCCGCCCGCAAACAGTAGCTTTGAATTACCGGGCGCTTGCCGGTTGGCAACAAAGTGGCCCGCGAAATGAACCACTTCGACGCCGGCAAAGTCGCGCAGGAACTCCTCCTTTGTGGCCTCGTCGCCAAGCAGCGCCAGTGATTTACTGTAAACTCCGGCGATGCCCTTTGCTTCGGCTTCGGCGGCCTGCAAGTCCGCCAGATTCGGATTATCCTCGCGGTCGAAATCAGGATTGCCGATGCTGAGCAGACTCTCCTCCCTGACTTGCTCTTTGCGCCGCGCGTTCTCCGTAGCCACCACCATCACGGAAGCGCTGGGCGCATAGAACAAGGCGTAATCTTCCAGCAGGTATTTACCCGCAGGCGATACGAGCGAGGCGAATGCAAGCTGATGCAGAGACTTATCCGGGATTAGGCAAATCTGTTTTCGGCCGTCGAGGGCCGGCGGAATCAAAAGCTCATACAGCTCTATTGCGGCTTGCCTGACGCCGTCCGCACGTCCTGCGCCAACAATGGAAGCCTGGTAAGCATCTATCTTCTTTTCCAGTTCGGCGGCCGTGACCGGCTTCTCGACCAGCTCGAAACGGGTCTTCGACACCACCCATATCGCCAGTCTGTCCGGCAGCACGGCATATTGCACCAGCTGGACACGTTCCGGCAGGCGCGCCTGTATCTCCCCCAAAGACAGCGGGCGTGAAACCGATGCGAACTCCTTTTCGACCTGTACGATCGACTTGTCGGATTCAACAAAATCCAGCAACGAGCGCGCCCGCGACGCCTCTACGAAGGCAAACGCGCCGAGGCTGTCGCGCCCCTTCAAGGCGTCGGCCGTCGCCGCGTCGAACACGACCTGTTCATTGGCGAAGAACGCCTGACGCGAATCGTCTTCGCGAATCGTGGCGCGATACTCTTCCGATAACCCCAGGACTGTCTTTAGCTCGCCGGAGAAATCCGCTTGCCGGCCCAGCTGCTCGAAACAGAACAGCTTGCCCTTGTGAATCTGGTACAGGCTAAATGTCAATTCCGGCAGGAGGCGGTACAGCTCTAGCGCCTTGTCGTAATCCGTCAAAGCCCCATTGCAATCCTTCGTCCGGCTCTTTACGTCGGCAAGCAACAGATAGCTTTCGGCGGTTGTTCGCCTATTCTCCGCGCTGTCATCGCGGTTAAGCGCAATTCGCTTTGATTCGTCGGCATACTTCAAGGCGGCCTCGAAATCCTTCCTGGCGACAGCCGCGTTCACCATGTTGCGTAAATTCTGATTCACGCGGATGCCGGTGGGCGAGATTTCCTGGGCAATGCCGAGGGCCTCTTTGGAAAAGCTCAGCGAAGTCGTGAAGAATTTCAACTTCAGGGATAGATCGGCCAGCGTTCCCTTTTCCCGCCAGGACTGGCCGGAGCTTTGGTAGTAAAGGTCTTTGCCTGGAAGCATCTTGCTTGCGTAAGCCAGGGCCGGCTCAAGCTCACCGAGCGAGGAATAATAGGACGCGAGGGCTTCTTGTGCGTGTTGAACCTCGAAAGCATTGCTTCCGGCTTCGGCCAGGCGCAGCGCAGTCTTGAAGTTCCTGTTGGTTTGCGAAAGGCCGCCCTGGCGGTAATCGCTGACGCCCAGCCAGTAATAGGCGGGCGGGATCAGGACGTTGAATCTCCTGCTCCCGGCGGTTGCGATTATCGCCGCCAAACGCTGGCGGCTCTCGGCCACCTTTGCCACGTCCGGTAAGAATTGAACCGCCCAATTCTCGGCTATGCCAGCTTCGGCTGCGTCGCCTAGCTGCTCGAAAAGGTCTCTGCTACTTTCAAACTCTGAGATGGCCCTCGTGTAATCGTCGCTCTGTACAAACTGCTGTCCGCTATCAAGAAGAGCCTTCGCACGCAACAGCCGCTCAGTCTTATCCGCGCCGACGTTCGCGTAGTAACCGGCTAACTCAGAAAAAAAAACTCGGAATTCTGCGCCTGCTCAAAGCCGCCTATGAAGGCCATGGCGTCTATGCTCTCCCTGGCCTCTACCTCGTTGCCGCTCTGCTTCGCCTGCAAGAATCGCCGCGAAAGTTGCAGCGGCACAACGACCGACCTTAGCAGGCCCTTCGTGTCGTTATGAATCCTTTGCGCGCGCGCGCCGTCTTGATTGCGATAGGCGGTTAAGAAATCCTGCAATACCTGTTCGTCCGACTTGAAACGCGTCTGCTCGTTGCCGAGCCGGGCGAGGTTCCTGCGCGCCTCTTCCGCCCAGGGCGAAGACGCGTCCTTCTGTAAGTAGAGCGTCCAGGATTCTTTGGCCTGGCGCGGCAAACCCAATTCCTGCAAGGCCAGGGACTTGTTAAAGAGGGCTTCCAGCAGATCGCCGTCCAGCTCCGTCGCCGTCGTCAGCTCTTCCAAAGCGTGGGCCAGACTTTCGAGCCGCTTCTCTTTTGCCGCCGTCTTTGCCATCTCAAAATAGGTCGCGCCCAGGTCGCTATGAATCCTCGCGTTCCTGTCCGAGAATTTCAGTGCGCTCTCGAATTCCCTGATCGCGTCCGTGTACTTCTGCTGCGTGAGATAGAAGACGCCCAGCGAGTGATGAGTCCGAGCATCAGGGCTCCGTTCCGTGGCCTCTATCAAGCTGTTCTCGATGCGCCGCAGCCTGTTCTTCTCGCGCGACTCAGGCGCTCCGCGCAACTGCGCCAGGGGCGCGTAGCCAAATTCGGAGATGCGTGTTTCGGTTGGCCGCTCCTGGCGGTAAATCGCTCGCAGCTCGGCCAGTTCGTCCGTGTTACTGCTCCTGTTGAGGTAAATTGCAGAGACCAGCACGGCGACCAGCAGGGCGGCAAACGTCGCTGCATACTTCGGCTGGCGGAAGAACGCTTTGAGCGAATCGAAGAAGGACGGCGCGTCTTCCAACTCGTTCGCGTTCCCGGCCAGCGCCTTTTCTCTCAACGCCTGCGTCAGTTCCAGCTTAAAGCGTCTTTCCGGATCGCCCGCGAGCGTCGCCTGAAAACTGGCCGCGTCTGCTTCTCCCAGGTGTCCGAGCACGTAATCATTAATGATGCCGTCCTCCGTTAGGGCGACCTGGGAACAGAACTCTTCGTCCGTGAACAACAGCTCCTCGATCCCTTCGAGCGTTGTTTCATCCGAAACTCTTCCCAAAAGATACTCGCGGATAGTCTTTTCACTGTTGAGCGGTTCTCCCATTACAATTACCATCAATTGAACGTGTCATTACGGGGCGTTTTGTAACTGTTTTTTTAGCCCATACACTCCTGTACGCAAATCTTCAATTTCTGCTTGAGCCGCATTACGCGCATACGCAACGCGGTCTGCGTCATTTTTAAACTCTCAGAGATGCGCCGGTGCAGCTCTATCTTGGCCAGCTTTGCTTCCGAAAAATAATCCAGAATCAGGTTACGGCTCTCCGGCGAAAGCTCCGCGAGGCATTTATCCAGACACTCGCTTGGGAAACTCTGCTCCGGGGGAGCCTTCGCGGTAATCGTTACCTCGTCAATATCCAGGTGGACTCGCTCTTTTCTCAACGATTCACGGTAGACGTTTTTGGCCACGCCATAACAATACGCGAGCTTGTTTTCGATATGCTCCTCGGCGATTTTCAGGACTACTCGGTTGATGGTTTCATCCGCCAATTCATCGGAAAAGCGGCATCGGCGCTGAGAAAAAAAGGTGCACAGCCGAAAGCGCAGGCGCTCATACTCCTCGCCCGCATTGTCGCCGCCAGGACTAAGCCATGCGAGAAAGTTCTCGAACTTCTCCTGCGTCATCTCTTCTTTCACTTTTGTTTCCGGTAATGGTAGACGACCCCGGTTCGAG
>DASQYE010000269.1:0-8610 GCA_035639355.1 Pyrinomonadaceae bacterium | reverse complement strand
AAGCCCCGTGCGAGTGGTTGAAGAGGAGGAGAAAGAGAGTTTGGGCGAAGGGGTAGAGGTGGAGTTGGGAGGCAAGAGGTTACGGTTGGAGAATGAGGGGCAAGTAGAGCGCCTGAAAGAGAAGATAAAGGAGGAGGAGTTACGGATCGGGCCAGGCGGCGGCGGCGGAGACAGTAGCAGCGCAACCACAACAGAGAAAACGGGGGCGGATGGTGAAGAAACCGGGCCGGAGGCGATGACGGAGAGCAAGGCTACGACGGCGGCGTCTAGTTGGACGGAGGGGGCGAAGACTGTGCTCTTCATCAGGGTGGATTTCCCGGACGCGCCGGGCGAGCCCGTGGACGGCTTCGGCAGTACGCTGACCATGGCGCGCGCGCAATCTATCATCACGGATGACGATAACTTTTATAAAGCTAATTCTTATAATAAGACATCTCTAACGGGCACGGTGACGAGCGTACTGCGTATGCCTCAAACGAGGGACTATTATGGCGGGCAAGACCCGACCGCATTATTAAATGATGCTCGCTCAGCAGCCGTAGCAGCGGGATATCCGAGTAACCATACTTTTGACATGATAGCCTTCAAGCGCATCACAGGCTTTGCGTGGGCCGGACTCGGCTACCTGGGGGACAAGGGCGCTTGGCTCAACGGCTTTTTCAATCATCGAGTGACGGCCCATGAGCTTGGGCACAACTACGGCCTAAATCATGCGAACCTCTGGAAGACGACCAACAACACTACGATTGGTTCCGGTGCGAGTCAGGAATATAACGATCCCTTCGATACTATGGGCGGAGGACAAACCACCCCGGCCAACCACTTCAACGCCTGGTTCAAGAATCTATTGAACTGGCTGCCCGCTGTTGACGCTCCTGTGATTACAAATCCCGGCACATACCGTATTCAAGCCTATGATTCCATATCGGCCACGGGCCTGCGTGCGCTCAAGATTCAAAGGGATGCCAGCACTTATTATTGGGTGGAGTTTCGACAGCAGCTTCCCAATAACGCCTCTGTCTACAACGGGGCCGTCATACACTGGGGCTACACTACGAACAGGCAAAGCAACCTGCTCGATATGACGCCGACGACCACGGGAGATGATGAGGCGCTTGCTATCGGGCAGACGTTTATAGACGCCACGAACGGTATACAGATAAAGCCTTTGAGCAAGACCTCGACCTATATGGACGTGACGGTCGCTTTCACTAAGGGCAACCTCAGCGCGTTGGCGTTGAACCCGACGAGCGTGATCGGCGGCTATACGTCTCAGGGCACGATCACACTGGACTCGCCTGCTCCGCCTCTAGGGTCGGTCATCAAGCTCAGCGACAACCTGGCATCGACCACGCTCCCGGCCAGCATCACGATTCCGTCCGGCGGCAAGACCGCCACCTTCAGCATCACTACGAAGAGCGTCACGGCCGCTCAGAACGGGACTGTCACGGCCAGCTTCAGGGGAGTCAATAAGACGGCCGCGTTCAGCGTCCAGCCTATAACCCTGACCCTCCTTAACCTGAACACATCAACCATAGGGGGCGGCGGCACGGTCACGGGCGGAGTGACACTGAACTCCCCGGCTCCTTCCGGGGGCTTGACGGTCACGCTCTCGGACAACATAGCGGCAGCCAATACTCCGGCGAGCGTAGTTGTTCCAGCGGGCGCTAGAAACAAGCTCTTTCAAATCACGACCACCGTCGTCACCGCCAGTCAAAGCGGCAATATAACGGCAACCTACGCCGGCGTCACCAAAACCGCGCCGCTCACGGTAGCGCCCATCGCTCTCGCCTCTTTAAAGCTTAGCCCGACTTCCGTGGCCGGGGGCGTTAACGTCACCGGAACCGCTGCTCTTAACGGCCCGGCTCCGGCCGGCGGAGCGGTCGTTACCCTGAGCGACAATTTGGCGGCCACGACCGTCCCCCCGAGCGTCACTATTCCGGGCGGAGCATCCAGCAAGACGTTCACGATCACGACGCAGATGGTCTCCGCGAGTCAGAGCGGCACTGTGACGGCGACCTATAACAGCGCCAGCAAGGCGGCTGCGCTAACGGTCAGACCGGCGGCGCTGCTCTCCGTCACGCTCTCGCCCTCATCCGTAGCCGGAGGCAACCAGGTCACAGGTACTGCTACACTGGACGGCCCGGCACCGGCTGGCGGAGCAACCGTCACGCTCTCGGACAACTTGGCGGCCGCTACGACTCCTGCGAGCGTGACGATTGCGGCCAATGCGAAGAGCGCGACGTTCACGATCACGACGACTGTGGTCAGCGCCAAGCAGACTGGTACGGTGACGGCCAGCCGCAACGGAGTGACAAAGACGGCCGCGCTATCGGTGCGACCCGTCAGCGTTCAGTCAGTAAGCATAAACCCCAACCCGATTCCGGGCGGAAGCGCGGCGACGGGAACTATCACGTTAGAGCGCCTCTCTTCGACCAGTACGGTCGTGACGCTCACCGACAACTTAGCGGCGACGACCATCCCGGCCAGCGTCACCGTGCCGGCCAATACTTTGAGTATGAGCTTCAACATAACGACGACGTTCGCCATCCCGAGCCAGACGGGCACGCTCAGCGCATCTGCCAATGGCGAGACGCGGACTGTGAATCTAAAGGTCGTCAATACTGCGTCGCAGCTTATACTTAACCCGAGCTTCGAGCAGGGCGCTGTCTCCTGGACGAGCAATCATCCCGCTAAGGTTTTCGATAGCTCACAGGATGGATATGCGCACACGGGCCGCTGGGAGGCATGGTTGGGCGGGTATGGTGAAGCCGCTATCGACTGGCTGTATCAGGACGTGACGATCCCGGCTAACGCCAGATCGGCCAATCTCAATTTTTACCTGTGGCTGATCTCCGGTGAAGACGGCTCCAAACCCATCAACGATACGCTGAAGCTACAGATACAGGATACCAACGGGGTGATCTTATCAACTCCCGCCACCTACACATATGTGAATAAAACGAACGTGTATGTCAAGAAGACGTTCGATCTTCTGCCCTACAAGGGTCAGACGATTCGCATCTATATGGTGGGTGAGCAGGATAACGATATATACTCCTATTTCTTCGTCGATGACGTAACGCTGGACGTAATTCAGTAGCCCCAAGAAATCCGACTCGAAACGACACGCGATGGCTCAAGATAATGGGCGGCAGGTCTGCCGGGGCCTGCCGCCTTTTATTTGCTGAAGATGACGAAGCTCGCCGGACGGCCCGCAGCCCGGCGGCGCTCCACAAGCCCGTCCGCGTGGCTTCTCAGGAATAAGGGGTTAAATTATCGCCCTAACCAGTCGGAGCCCGGATTTTCAAGATTTTGGAGCAGGTCGTCGAGTGAAAATGTGTATCTTTCACGGAGACTTAGGCGTAATCCCGCCTTTGGACTCATTTTTGCTGATTCCAGTAGATTAGAAGACCTTTTGTATCAGATTAGGTCATAACAGGAGCGTTTCCGTGGAACGATTGCCTGAAAATGTTATAACGTCGGAGGTGGATTCCGAAGAAACAACGCTACAGTCCCCGCGCTTTGATGAGGCGGCGGCGCGGATGGCGCGTCCTGTAGTCCCCCTCTCCGAAGAGGTCTTGACGACCAACCCTGGCCATCCTACGAATCTCAGCTCAACGCGCGCACCTCTTCTATACGCAAAGAGGTCATGGCTGCTGGCGGCGGTCGCCTGTCTTATCCTGACAGCAGGCGCGATGGCTATAGGTCTCACAGCATACCGGCGGAGCCAGGTTATTCCACCTCAGCCTTTGGCCCCGGTGGCGGAGGCGGCGCATGTGGAGATAGATCAATATCCGAGACCGGGCCAGGCATCGCGCCCTAATACTCCTACCATACCGAGCCAGCCATTGCGCACTAATACTCCCGCCATACAGGATACTAAAAAGCGTGCGCAGCCCGCTCTCCCCGCTCGGCCTGCCGTTAATGATCGGCCTGCCTCTACTGATAAGTCTAAACCACGGATGGTCGATTCGTATGTCATACCATCATCCCGCCCATGACTATGACGACGAGCAAGAGAACCCCCGAAAGATGTCCGCGCCCTGATTCGTAGATGGTGCAAATAAAAATTCGATCTGCCCTAAGGATGATTGGATATACGCTGCCCGACAGGAGAAGCGTATAGTAATCGGATGCTCAAAGGCGATTAAGAAGCCAAAGGGGATGCCACCACTTACGTCGCGTTTTGACGGGAAGCTAATCGAGCGCCGGCGGGAGTCGGCCTGGGAAAAGTCAAACGGTTGGCCGATTCGTATAACAACGGACGGGCGGATGCGTTCTTCCGAACGCTTCCGATCATCTTAATGGAGAGAGTTAGGCGCTATGTCGATCTCAGAGAGTACTCGTAAATCGCTCGTTCTCGCGATCATGCTGCTCCTTATCTTTTCATCCGCAGCCTTCGCGCAAGGTAAACGTAAAGAGAAAAAGGTCGTGCCGCGCGGCAGGCCCGTGCTCTGGAGAAATCCAGGTAACATCAGGGACCGTGACCTCTTCCTGGGGCCGGGCGGCGCTGAGATGAGACCCGATACGAGCACCATCACATTTATAAAAGAAGAGAAAGGCGGCTACTCGCCCAAGTTCCGCGTGCGTGACCGTGCAGGGCGCGAGTGGATGGCCAAGCTTGGGAAAGAGGCGCAGAGCGAGACGGCCGCCATCCGCCTGTTATGGGCCATAGGCTACTCCACGGAGATCAACTACCTTGTACCATGCGTGCATATTAACGGCGCACCCAAGCCCCGGAAAAAAGTGGACAGATGCGAGGGACAGGGTTTCGCCAACGTGAGATTCGAGGCCCGTCCCGAAAATGTGGAGCGCACGGGCGCTTGGAAGTGGAAACGCAATCCCTTCATCGGCCGTCGAGAGCTACAGGGCTTGATAGTCATGATGGGGCTGATCAATAACTGGGACATCAAAGATTCAAACAACGTCATCCTGTATGTACCCGCCGGAAGCGGTGGCAGCGTCATCGCAGAATCGCACTATGCCGTTAGCGACCTGGGTGCGACATTCGGGAAGACAGGTAACGTACCGTTCTTTTGGCGCATCACGCGCAGCCGTAATAATCCGAAAGATTACGCCAAAGCGAGGTTCGTCGATAAAGTCAAAGGCAACCGCGTAGCCTTCCGCTACGGCGGAAAAAATAGGGGTCTTTTCAAGAACATCACGCTCGCGGATGCGAAGTGGCTCGCAGACCTGCTCGCGCGCCTGAGCGACAGGCAGGTCGCGGACGCATTCCGCGCGTCTAATTACAGCCCCTCGGAAGTGAGGATGCTGACGGAAGCCGTTCGTCGTAGAATAAACGAGCTGGTCAATCTCCCGGAGCCGGGCATCGCTTCTATTCTAGATTAGAGTTGGTGAAAGAGTATGGATAGACAGACAGTGAAGCTGCTGGTCGTGAGCCTGGCCGTCTTTGCGCTGAGCGCCCTGGCCGCTTATCTCTTCTTCGGCAGGTCTGCGAGCCCCGCATCCGACACGCGCAATGCGCCGGCGACCGGCGCGGCCTCGCCCGGAGCAAGGCCCAACGCGGAGAACCAGCAGCGACCGGCAAACAGCAACAGCGATTCATTTTTCTCGGAGGTCTTCGGAGCAGAAGGCGCGAACGTCGAAGGGGAACGCACCGAGAGTCGGGCCGCCGCTTTGGCCAGGGTCACTGTGAGACTAGCGCTGGCTGCGCTGCTGACGGCTATCCTGGCCTTTCGCCCGCGCAAATTTTCCGTGCTCTTCAAACGCAACCTGTTCGTCGCCCAGACACAGATATTGCTCGCCGTGGTCGCCTCCGCGCTGATGATGATCGTGGGCGACAGCGCCGCTCGCGCCTTCGGCATCTTTGCCGCCGCCTCGCTCGTGCGCTTCCGCACAAATATAAAAGACCCTAAGGAGATCACAGTCCTGCTGGTAAGCCTCGCGGTCGGCCTGGCGACGGGAGTGGGGCGCTGGGAGCTGGCCGCCGTCTTGAGCCTGTTTGTGCTCGGGTTGCTCTGGGCGCTGGAATACCGCGAGCCGGAGATGGTATTCAGGTCGTTGGATTTGAAGGTGAGGACGCGCAATCTGGACAAGACGCACGAGGCCATCAAGGGAGTTTTACAGCAACACAATTTCGGCTCGGAGCTAAGGGCGTTGAACCGCGAGGACGAGAAGGAGCCCTTCGGAAACATAGTCTTCCACGTCCGAATCAGCCCTCTCGTCAGTACGGACAAGCTAAGCGAAGACATACTTTCTTCCGACGATAACAATATAGACAGTATAGAGTGGAGCCAGCAGAAGAACTCCGCCAACATCTATCAGTAGTCGTCGCCGTATGCGCCGCGCTCGATTCAGGTGCGCGTCTCGAATCCATGAGCGTCTCCGCAGGCTAAAATCCCGGGGCTTTGACAAATGAAAAAGCGACCGCCCGTAAAAGGGGCCGGTCGCTTTTTCGTAAAGCTAACGCTTCGGGCCTTAGCGGCCGCCGTGGAAAGCCGTCGCATTGACGGCAGCAGCGCCGCTGCCGTTTGCCTGTATGTGCTGCCAGTAGTCCTCTACGAACTTCTTAAAATCGCCGTGCCCCCAGCGCGTGTAGAAATCGTACTGCTTCATCTCCGCGTACACCTGGTCGAAGTTCCAGCCGTCGTGCGTGAAGCGATAAACCGCTCCCATCACGCCCGTGCGGTGACGACCGCCCGCGCAATGAACGTAGAACTTGCCCGTCCCAGGATCGTTGGCGAGCTTCAAAAACTGTTCGACCTGTTCTGCGCTCGGATATTTCTTCTCGATCATGGGGATATTGACGTAGCGCATCCCAAGGGATTCGACCACAGGTTTTTCGTAATCTTCAGGGTCGGCGCGCAGGTCTATCACGGTCTTGATGCCGAGCGCGGCCAGCGCCTGATAATCCTTTTCTTTGGGCTGCGCGCCACGGAAAAAACGCTCGTCCATCTGCCCGAAATTCTTGATCTTGACGTTGGAGAAGGCGACCTGTTGTGTGGTCTGGCCGTAAGAAATGATAGAGAGAAGGAGAAGAGTTACCCAGGCTCCGAAAGCGACGCTCAAAGGGGAACGGGGAACACGTATCATCGGCATATTCTCCAATCAGAAAAAGGTTGTGGATTATCGGGGGTGAGACCGTAAATCTCTTACGAAGGGGGATTATATCTCCTGCTTCGCGAGCAGTGCAAAGCATCAGAAATAAGATGCCGGGGCGGCCCCTCAGGTTGCACATTCTATAGCCCTCTATTGACATGGAAGTATCGGATTTTGAAGGCTATTTTGGCAGCGCGACCAGCTCGTTTATCCTTTCCCGCACCGCCCGCGTGAGCATCTGAACTTCCGCCGCAGTGTAGTTGGCCGCGCGGAACGCATCAGCAATCTGACGATCGCTCAAGCGCGCCAGCAAATCGCCTATCCAGCGGGCTTCCTCGACCTTAATATCGTCGAATAACTCCTGGCTCTTACCTTTATAGAAAAAGTATACCTGTCCGTTTTTAACGTCTTCGACGAAGCCGGAACGACGATAATCTCCGGGCTCGTTGCGGTTGCGAGCGATTCGCCAGAATCCGGGCACGTCCAGCTTCACTTTGCCGAAGGTAGCGCCCAGATCGCTGATAATATAGCGAAGTTCGGTTTTCCCCGTCCGTTCGCTGCGCACTTGCAGAATCTTGTTATTGGTGTCCTTGATGTCCCAATTATTGAGCAGGGCCATCATGACGATCAATCCCTGCAACTGTTTCGTCCAGACGAAGGGATTGTCCTTCCATTTCCATTCGTCCAGACGCTTGACGTAATCGGGCCTGGCCTCGAACCTGACGTTTTCAAAACTCCCTTTACCGGGAATATTCGCGCGCGGGGCCAGATAATTTATCTCCGTATAATAGCCTACGGCCCATAACAGGCGGACGGCGGCCGTCTCGCTCTGCGCCTCCTTACCGACCTTCACCACCCACTCGCGCCCTGCGCGGTCGCGCACGCGATACTTCGTAGAGTAGCCGCCCTTCTCTTCTTCCAGGAAGGTGAGGCTTTGCAGGTCAGGCCGCATCGCCTCGCCTCCGGGCCCTAGAAAGAGATCACGCGAAGCGATATCCACGGGCTCCTGCCATAAGACTGGAGTGCCGGCGGGCCGCTCCTTCTTCTTATTCTCTTTCGACCTGCTTTGAGTGGCGAGCGTGGATGCAGAAAGACTGTAGATGAGAATGAAGGCGCAAGCCGCCAACTCGCGGCTTCTTTTCCGTAGAGACATGGCTTATTGCTTTCCGGGAGAGTTCAAGACCATAAAATTGACGCTGCTCTCGAAGTGCATCTGGCTATCAAACCTCTCTTCGCCGGGGGCAGCTTCCACGCGCTCGTATGTGCCGTCGGGCCTCAACACGCGGGCTTTCACATTGTCGCGCAGGTAGGCGGCGAGCACCACTTCCTTCAATTCCTTTTTCAATTGGGGATCGTGTATGGGCGCGACCACCTCTACGCGACGATCAAAATTGCGGTGCATCCAATCCGCGCTGCCTATGTAAACGTCCTCTTCGCCGCCATTCATGAAGTAAAAGATGCGGCTGTGCTCCAGCAGGCGACCGACGATGCTGCGTACGTGAATGGTCTCGGAAAGCCCCTCTATGCCCGGCCGCAGCATGCAGATGC
>DASQYE010000268.1:0-4026 GCA_035639355.1 Pyrinomonadaceae bacterium | reverse complement strand
CCCTTTCATCGGCAATATTCGTGCCGACGACGCGCTTCAAAGCCTTTTTCGGAGGGGGACTTTGATTTATGTTGAGATAGTCGGGCGCGCTCTGTCAACCCGTGGCCTCGGAGAATGTTGTGTCTGCCTCTCGTTCGGCGTACTAAAGCGGAACAAGACGGCGCGATTTTCTTTGACGCGCTCGTGCTATTAGAACACTGTGGGAAGGGAGCGCCCGCTTGAACGCCCAGAGCGAGACAGGGCGTGCGCCCGTAGTGTAATCTCTGAACCATTCTCAAAACTGCTTCGAGGGGGAATTGCAATGATTAAGGCTGTCATCTTCGATATTGACGGGACGCTCGTCGATTCCGTTGACCTTCATGCTCAAGCCTGGAAAGAGGCTTTCAAACATTACGGGAAAGATATTCCCTACCAGCAAGTGCGCCACCAGATAGGAAAGGGCGGCGACCAGCTAATGCCCGTCTTCTTCTCAAGGGAAGAACTGGAGGAGTTCGGCGAAGAGATGGAGGAGTATCGCGGCCAAATTTACAAGCGCGACTATCTACCGCGCGTCCGCGCATTTCCCCTGGTGCGCGAGCTGTTCCTGAAGATCAAAGCCGACGGTAAGCGCATCGCGCTCGCCTCTTCGGCCAAAGAGGACGAACTCGCGGCTTATAAAAGAATAGCGCGCATCGAAGACCTCGTAGAGGAGGAGACCTCCGCCGACGATGCCGACCGTTCAAAGCCGCACCCGGACATCTTCCGCGCCGCACTGGAACAGCTCGGGGATGTCAACGCAGACGAGGCGGTCGTCGTCGGCGACACGCCTTACGATGCAGAGGCGGCGGGCAAGCTGCGCCTGCGTACCCTGGGCGTTCGGTGCGGCGGCTTCCCCGAAGCGGAGCTGAGCGCCGCCGGAGCGATGGCGATCTACGAAGACCCTGCCGATCTGCTCGCGCGCTACGACGAAACGATCATCGGCCAGACAGATCAAAGTAGAAAGGCTGAGCAATGATGGCTGGATGAAGGGGATGAACCGGGGAGAGCGGCATGAGCGAAAAGAGCGGGCGATCAAGCCGAGCGCCCACGCTTCATCCCTCGTCCTTCATCAAGCATCCTTTGCTCTTCGGCAAGCGTGAGAATACTGCATATCAGCTCGGCGCGTGCGCTCGGCGGCGGCGAGAGACATTTGGCCGACCTCGTAAACGCGCTGGCGAATCGCGGTCATGACGTACACGTCGCGCTCGCTCCCCGCTCGCCCCTGCGCGAGGAACTCTCTGCGCTGCCGGAGCGAAATCTGGTCGCCCTGCCGCTTCGCAATGCGCTCGACGTGGGGAGCGCGCACGCGCTGGCGCGCCTAGTGCGACGCCACGACGTAGAGATCGTGCACGCACACATGGCGCGCGACTACCCTCTGGCGGCCTACGCCGCGCGGCGCAACGCGCAGGCGCGCCTTGTCATCACACGCCACGTACTATTTCCTCTGAGCCGTCTGCACACCTGGACGCTCTCTTCGGTCGCGCGCGTCGTGGCCGTCTCGCACGCGGTCGCGCGCGCTTTGCACGGCCAGCGCATCTTCGCGGCCGAAAAGATCAGCGTCATTCCAAACGGCATAGATACGGGGCGCTTCGACCCGGCGGCGCGCGGCTTCGACCGCAACTCATTTCGCCGGAATCTAAAGATAGCGCCAGGTCGTCTGCTCGTCGGCACGGTCGGAGAGATCAACCGGCTCAAGGGGCAGGAGGAGTTCCTGCGCGCGGCGAGCCTGCTGGCGGCGCGCTTGCCCCGAGCCGATTTCGTCATCGCGGGCGAAGATTTCTCGCGCACGGGCGAGCACCGCGCGCGCATAGTCAAGCTGGTCGGCGAGCTTGGCCTTGAAGGCCGTGTGCATCTGACGGGCTGGCTTGAGGATGTCGCGCCGCTTCTGTGCGCGCTCGACCTCTTCGTCTCGGCCTCGCGCACGGAATCATTCGGGCTCGCGATTGTCGAGGCGATGGCGAGCGGCCTGGCAGTAATCGCCACCGCGACCGAAGGGGCGCGCGAGATCGTGGAGGACGGCGCTACCGGCATGCTCGTGCCCGTCGGCGACCTGGAAGCGCTCGCCGAAGCAATCGCTCGGCTGCTGGAAGACGAGCAGGCGCGCGAGCGTATGGGCCAGAGAGCGCGCGTCGCTGCGCGCGAGCGTTTCAGCCTTGAGCGGATGGTAGAGGCGACCGAGAGTATTTACCGCGACGCTTTAGAGTCACGCGCGGAGTCACGTGCGCGCAGAGAGAAAAGCCGCCTCCTGCTTTTATGAACATCCCTGTCCGTGGGAATCGGATGCTCCGCGCTCGTCCCGCATGAAGGATAAGCGAGACGGGGCGCTCTCTCTATGGCGGCGCGCTTCAGGGGAGCGCATCTATCTTGGCGGCGAGGATAAAGTCGCTCTCCGTGAGGCCGTCGATCTTGTGAGTCCAAATCTTCAGCTCGGCGCGGCCCCAGCCGAAACAGATGTCGGGATGATGGCCCTCCTGCTCGGCCAGTTGGCCCACGCTGTTGACGAACCGGAGCGCGTCGCGAAAATCCTTGAACGCGTAGCTCTTCAGCAGATGGTGTTCTTCGATCACCTCCCACCCGTCCAACTCCCTGAGCAGTTGGCCGATCTCAGCGCCGCGCATCGGCGGCACGCCTCCGCGACAAGGGATGCAATGGCGGCCGGACAGATCACTCATCTAGCTGTTCTCCCTGGACTCTAATGTTGACCGCGGACTCGGAAAGCAGGCGTCGAAATTAGCAGAACGGGGCTTCCAGATCAAAGGCTGCGCCGGACACTTGGCAAACCACCCTGCGAGCGGATAGTCTTAACCGCAGCCATCAGCAATCAGTTGTCAGTGACCGGCATCCGCTGCCGAGGCAAAACAGTTTTGCCTGTAGCGTACAGGCCGGCGACCGATCGCTTATTCTTTTGAAGGAGAATGACCGTGGCCGTGATTCGTCCCTTTAGTGGCCTGCGCCCGCCCACAGACAAGGCGGCGCAGGTCGCAAGCCCCCCTTACGATGTCGTCAACACACAGGAGGCGCGCGCCCTGGCCGCCGGCAATCCTTTGAGCTTTCTGCACGTCTCGCGCCCCGAAATCGATCTGCCCGAAGGCACGGACATCTACAGCGACGCGGTTTACGAGCGGGGCGCGGAGAATTTCCAGCGCCTTATTAAAGAGTGCCCGCTTGAGACGGACGAAGCGCCGAGCATCTATCTCTACCGGCTGATAATGGGCGAGCACGAACAGATAGGGCTCGTCGCCTGCTGTTCCGTTGACGAGTACGATAACGACCTGATACGCAAACACGAGCGCACGCGGCCCGATAAGGAGGATGATCGCACGCGCCACATGCTGACGCTGCGCGCGCAGACCGGCCCCGTCTTCTTAACTTATCGTCCGAGCCGCGACGTGGATACGATGGTCATGGACACGACGATGAGCGATGCCATCTTGGACTTCACGGCCGCCGACGGCATCAAGCATACGGTCTGGCGCGTGCCCGATGCGCTGCGCTTCACCTACGCGTTCCGCGATGTGCCGTTTCTATACATCGCCGACGGGCATCACCGCGCCGCCAGCGCCAGCCGCGCCCGCGCCGCGCTGCGTGACAAATCGGAAGCGCACACGGGCGAGGAGGAGTACAACTATTTTCTGGCCGTGCTCTTCCCTTCGGATCAGTTGCAGATTCTTCCCTACAATCGCATCGTGCGCGATCTCAATAATCGTTCGCCGCAGGAATTCCTCGCCGAAGTCGGAGAGATGTTTCGTATCACGGAAGGGGCGCAGCCTACGCCCTCTGCGCGCGGGCAGTGGAGCATGTACCTGGACGGACGCTGGTACGCCCTGACGCTCGGCGAGCGCGTGCCGCTGACGAGCGACCCCGTGGCCTCGCTCGATGTCAGCCTGCTGCAAGACCACCTGCTCGACCCCGTCCTCGGCATCAAGGACGTACGCACGGACAAGCGCATCGATTTCGTAGGCGGCGCGCGGGGAACCGAAGAGCTTGAACGGCTCGTCAACGACCGTA
>DASQYE010000267.1:0-2746 GCA_035639355.1 Pyrinomonadaceae bacterium | reverse complement strand
GCATAAGCAGGATGACCCACATGATGCAGGCGACGACCGCGTACCAGACGAAGAGACCTATGAGAGCGAAGATCGACATATAAATCAATCAAGCTGAAAAGCAGACCCTAAAATCGCGCATCTCGAAAGCAGCCGTGGTTTAGACACCCGAGTCCCGAGCGTCCATGCCTACACCCTAGCGACGCTCGCCGAAGATGGCCGTGCCGACGCGCACCATCGTCGCGCCCTCTTCGATCGCCACCTCGTAATCATGGCTCATGCCCATCGAAAGCTCTCCGCGCCCTTCTGCGAAATCGCCCCTTTCGAGATGCAGGTCGCGCAGCTCGCGCAGCCTTCGAAAGAAGGGGCGCACCCGTTCGGCGTCTTCAAAGAATGGCGGAATCGCCATCAATCCCAACAGTCGCAGGCGCTCGCAAGCCCTGACGGCCCGGATTAATTCCGGCAAGTCCCGTTCGCTCGCGCCCGACTTTGCGGCCTCGCCGGCCAGATCGACCTGCACGAGTACGGGCAGATCGGCGCGGCCCTCTTCGGCACAGAGGCGATCCAGGCGGCGAGCGAGCGACCGGTCGTCAACCGACTGGATCAGATCGAAGAGCGAGACGGCGCGGCGCGCTTTGTTCGCTTGCAGGTGGCCGATCAAGTGCCACCTGGCGGCCGCGCGGCCAAGCTCCGCTATCTTGGCGTCCGCCTCCTGCACGCGATTTTCACCCAGGTCGCACACCCCTGCCTCTATGGCGCGGCTGACGACGGGCGGCGGGTGCGTTTTGCTCACGGCGATGAGCGTAATCTCTTCCGGCGCGCGGTCGCTGCGAAGCGCAGAGGCCGCAATGCGACGGCGCACTTCCTCCAAACGTTCGCTCAACTCATCGCGGCTCTGCGCTCTTTCCGGCATCTGTTTCGGGCGACCCGATGGGGGACGCAACTCCAAAATACTGCTTTTGAGCGGATTTGAAAAGTTGAGATGATGGTAACGTATTAGAGCGCCAGGGCCTATTTCCGGCGCGTAAAAGCGCAGGGGACGACGCTTATGATAAGCGCAGCGAGCGCGTGCGCGCGCGCAGGTCTTGAGCGGCGGCTATTCCCCTCTCTAATGAACAGTCTCAGGCGGCTCCGGCTCCGGCTCCGGCTCGAACCACCTATCCTCAAAGATGCTTTGCACACCCATCAATAGCTCGTAGACTTCGACTTCCATAAACCCTCTGCGCCAGTTCCGCCCCTTGCTCGCCAGAGAGCTGATCGTCAAAGGCACGTCCGAGCCGAGCGTGAAAAGGGCTGCGGCCAGGTTTCGATCAATTTGAACCTGGCCGGCAAGCGAGCGGAATACTACGCCCAGGGCCGAGATGAGCCGGCGCATTCTCTCCGCCCCTGGGTCTTCGCCGTTGCGCAGGCTGCCCAACAAGCCATTATCGGCGTCGGCTTCGGAAATAATCAGGGCCAGCGCGTCGTCAGGGCTCATAACCACCTCATAAACACCCATCGCAGGAATCGACCGGCGCGGCCCTTCCCCGACGAGGGCCCGTTTGACGAGAATGCAGGGTGCGCTTACACGCTTGAATACGCTCGGAGGCGCGGCTCTGGGGGGCCGGCTACTTCTGCGAGATGACCACCTGTTGAAAGCTGGGCGGCAGCGAATAAAGCTCGCTTCGCGCGTATCCGGCGTTCCTGAACATTTTTTCTAATTCGGCAAAGGTGTAAGCATCGCCGCTCGGCGTCGAGCCCAGCATAGTCATGCTGAACGCGGCGGAGGGCGGCGGCGATACGCGATCCTCGTTCGGAATAAACTCCAGAGTGACGGCGCTTCCGCCGTCCGCGAGCGCATCGTGGACTTTCCTTAGAAGTTTTTCGCACGTCGCTTTGTCGAAGTGATGTAAGAAATTGGTGAGCAGGACGATGTCATAGCCGCTGCCGAAGTCCACTTCAAAAGCGCTCCCCGCGATCGTCTTGTAACGGTCTTCAACTCCTGCCTTCTGCGCGTTCTCTCTGGCTACTTCCAGAACGTTCGACCAATCCTGCGCCACGATTTGAGCATCCGTATTGAGCCGGGCCAGGGCTATGCCGAACATCCCGTGACCGGCGGCAATATCC
The DNA here is from genome assembly GCA_035639355.1 of Pyrinomonadaceae bacterium. Lineage (GTDB taxonomy): Bacteria > Acidobacteriota > Blastocatellia > Pyrinomonadales > Pyrinomonadaceae > DASQYE01. The sequence goes on along the minus strand of DASQYE010000267.1, from coordinate 661 downwards.
AGCACTTTTTGTTTACGCCCGACCTCCCTTTCCAACAACTCCGCCAATGGCCGGGCGGTCATCGCCGCGAGCGGGGCCATGGCACGCGCAAACTTTACCCAGACGGGATGCTCCGGGGCGGTCGTTCCCTCTTCAGAGGAGACCGTGCCGCCCTTGCGCACGGCTGCCGCTATGTCGTCGAACCCGCGCATCAGCATCGGGGACATGAGAAACTCTGTGGCCCCGCCGACGTAGGCAGGAGAATGTTTGTCCAGGAACATGGCCGAATCGGGCGTCAGCCCGTAGCGCTGCTCCTGCTTGGTGAGAAACCCTATGATTACCATGTAGTCGCATAGAATGCGTATGCCGCGCTCCGAAGCGCCGCATTCCTCGGCTATCGCCTGTGCCGTATGGGCTCCCTGCGCGATGGCAGTGAAGACACTCAACTCGATCGCCGCTTTGAGAGCGGCGCTGCGCTGGTATGCGCTGATGGTCTCAAAGAAAAGGACGGGCGAAGGTCCCATTTGTGGGCTGGTCATCTATTTCCTCCAATCGGGTTGTAGTCTGCTAAGGACAAAGGTGAGCTTACTGAATCGGCGTACATCCTGCAACGTGCTCGAATAGCGGTTCTCGACTCCTGATGGTGAACGACATGCTGCACGGATTCAGGCAATTCCTGAAC
>DASQYE010000266.1:0-4054 GCA_035639355.1 Pyrinomonadaceae bacterium | reverse complement strand
CTCTGGGGCGCGCACAAAGCGCGTACCATCGTTCTTCCATGATGCGACCCGTGGCAGGCTCCTCGCTGCCGCCGCTGCACGTCAGAGCATCCATTTATGGCGGTCGGAGAAGTAGGTCGGCGATCCCGTCGGGTGAAGCTTGCGGAACTCTTTGTAGCGGGCTAGAAATTTGGCGTACCTCTTGTCGGAAGAGCGCAGGCGTGCGTGCGGTATCTCTCGCAGGTGGTTTTCCACCCTCCAAAGATTGCGCGCAGAGAAGCGCCAGTCGTAACGGCCGAGCGCGTAGAGATTGGTCGCGCCGTAGCCCTTGATACGTCCCGTCGAATCGATGTAGGGATCAAAGTAGCTCCACACCAGGTCGCGTAAACGACGAAAGACGGGGCGGCGTCCGTGCAGGCCAGCATCGCGCGAGCGCCCGATGGAGCCCCACCGCCCGTCTTTTTGGAAGATGAAGACGACGTGATCGAGCTCGTCCTGCGATTCCAGGCTGAGCAGCAGCGGGGGATAGCCGTGCTGCTCAAGGATCACCGCCGCGCAGAGCGCCGCTTCCATACAGTGCGCCTCGCCTCGGCGCAACACTTCGCGAAAGGAACGCTGTGTTTCGCCCTCGCGCTCCCAGTTATAAGCGAGCGTGCTCAAGTAGCGCTGTACCTGTCGCGGAGTTCGCAGCGATTTTACCAGCCTCCACTCTTCGCTCGTGAAGGCGTCTCTGCCCGGTGCATTACTCACGACCAGAGCTTTAACAGAAGAGAGGCTGGAAAGGCAAAAGTAAAAAGCTAAGAGGTAAAGGTGAAGACGGGTTGATGTCTCTTCTTACTTTTACCTTTTACCTTTTAACATTTGCCTTACTTCCGCCCTTTGCCTTTCTTGTCGGCGGCATGTGGATAATGTTAAAGTGCTCGACTTGATACCTAAACCCCATCGACGAAGTCAGAGCAGGGACGCGAGCTACGTTAGGAGACCGTCTCGTTCCTGCTTCGGTGAGCGCACGCGGGCATTTCGTTGGAGAGTGAGGGCGCGCGCTCACATCACTCGCATCACATGATCGAATAATCCTTTTGCGCCCCGACCTTTCATAACCTTTTATGAGTAAGCGATCAGAAATCTCAGACTTTCAGATGACGCGCGCCGAGCAGGAAGCTGAGACCGAGGCGCGCCGCGTGACGGGGCAAATCGAGCAGGCGCTCGCTGCGGTCGCCGTGCGTACGAATACGGATGCTGACGGTCTGGAGGCGTGCGCTGATCGTCTTGAGCGCGCCGCGCGCGACCTGGTCGTCGCCCTGCGCGAGCTGGCGCGCGAACGTCGCATCGCACGCGAAGAAACAAGGTAAAGCGCTGGGAGCGCAAACGGCGCGCGCGTGTTCGTCGCCGTGCGGCCCTATGGCCGAGACTCTTTCTAATTTTTATCCATTCATTGATCGGAGCCGAGAAGAGCTATGACTTCACTTAAACGAGAGCTGGAGACCCAGCACAAAGGTCGCAAGCGCACCCATTACGAGTTGGACAATTACGGCATCACGGGTGCGGCCACCGTATACTGGAATCTGAACCGGCCCGAGCTTTGTGAAGAGATTGCTCGCCGCAATGAGGGCGTCTTCTCCGATCACGGCGCGCTCATCGTCGATACGGGCGAGCACACAGGCCGCGCAGCCAAGGACAAGGCCATCGTGCGCGAGCCTTCGAGTGAAGGTAAGGTCTGGTGGGGCGAGGTCAACAAGGAGTTCTCGCAAAGCGCCTTCAACGCTCTGAAGGAGCGGATGATGGCCCACACGAAGGGGCGCGAGCTGTTCGTTCAGGACACGTTCGCCGGAGCAGACCCCAGATACCGCCTGCCGGTGCGCATCATCACGGAGCTGGCGTGGCATTCGCTATTTGCGCGCACCATGTTCATCAACGACGACGGCGCGCCGCACAACCCGGAATTCACGGTCATCAATCTTCCCAGTTTCAAAGCCGACCCGCAGCGCGACGGCACGCGCTCCGAAACTTTCATCCTCGTAGACTTCAGCCAGAAGCTGGTACTGATCGGCGGCACGTCCTACGCGGGCGAGACCAAAAAGAGCGTCTTCTCGATTCTCAACTATCTGCTTCCGCAGCGCGACGTGATGAGCATGCACTGCTCTGCGAACGTCGGCGACGCGGGCGACGTGGCAGTCTTCTTCGGTCTTTCGGGGACGGGCAAGACCACCCTGTCGGCAGACCCGGAGCGCAAGCTGATAGGCGACGACGAGCACGGCTGGTCGGGCGACGGCGTCTTCAATTTCGAGGGCGGCTGCTACGCCAAGGTGATACGTCTCTCGGCCGAAGCCGAGCCGGACATCTATCGCACGACGCGCATGTTCGCCACCGTCCTGGAGAATGTCGTCTACGATCCGGAGACACGCGCTCTCAATCTGGACGACGCTTCAAAGACGGAGAATACGCGCGCCGCCTATCCACTGGAGAGCATCCCGAACATAGCCCCGGAGGGCTACGCGGGCCATCCGCGTAACATCATCATGCTGACGGCGGACGCTTTCGGCGTGCTCCCGCCGGTCGCGCGCCTCTCACCCGAACAGGCCATGTACCATTTCCTTTCCGGCTACACGGCGAAGATCGCGGGCACGGAGAAGGGGTTGGGCAAAGAGCCCGAAGCGACCTTCTCGACCTGCTTCGGCGCGCCCTTCATGGTGCTTCATCCGGGCGTCTACGCAGACCTTCTGGGCAAGCGCATGGCGGAGCACAAGGCAAACTGCTGGCTCGTCAACACGGGTTGGAGCGGCGGGCCCTACGGCGTCGGCGGGCGTATGAAGATCGCCCACACGCGCGCCATGATCCGCGCCATCCTGACGGGCTCGCTCGCCACGGTCGAGACCCGTCCAGACCCCGTCTTCGGCGTCGGCGTTCCAGTCTCCTGCCCCGGTGTTCCGGCCGAGGTTTTACAACCGCGCAACACCTGGGCCGACAAGCAAGACTATGACCGAAGCGCGCGCGACCTCGCCCGTCGCTTCAACGAGAATTTTAAGAAGTACGCTGACGGGGTCTCGGAGGCCGTGCGAGAGGTTGCGCCCAAGGGTGATTAGAATCCGTAGCGGCGGCTAACCAGGTTGACGGAGGGCGGCCTTGAGGTGGCCGCCCTTTTTGATTTAGAGATGAAGGCATAGAGCCCCGAGAGCGCGCCAAACTCGCAGAGGGCTTCTCAGTCGCTCTGGATGTGAATCGTGAGCACCTTAAGGCGCTGACCGACGCGCACCAAGTCCATGTGAAATGGCAGAATGTCAACGCAGATCAGGCGTGTCCCCGAAGGATAGCCGTAGAAATCTTCGCTCAGAATGTAGACGCGCGGCTTCGTCGAATCTTCACTCTCCGCCGGTTCCGAATCCCCCTGGCTATCCTGCTCTTTCACCAGTTCGCTTGCGGGCAGCGTTAGCGGGAGCGTCCTGACGTGATCGCGCAGGAGAACGACGGCCCGCTCCACCGTGTCGGTCAAGGCGCGCAGTTGCTCTATGGTCTCGACGCGCGTCTGCCTTTTGCCCTCTACGCTTTGGTCCGGGCTTTGATTTGCGGGCGTCTCCGCTTTGTCCCCTAGCTCCTCGTCATAGATGGCGGAGAGCGTCGGATTGCTTTTGAACACTTCTATTACGTTGGCGGGAAGCAGCTTTTCCGGCTCAAACTCTTCGCCGCCCTCCTCCTCAGACTTCCGTAGAGGCAAATATACTTCGTAGAGTCTCACGAAAAGATGCAGCAGATTTGTCATCGCAACGTAGTGACGACGCAAATCCTCGCGGTCTTCAGGCCCGAGTTGTTCTGTCTTTAGCTCCGAGAAAAAGAGGTATTGGGGCTCGTAACGCAAGCGGTCGGCAAAGTCTGCGACGAAAAGCTCTTCGGTCAGCGGCCCTATATCTTCCGTCTCTCGCCAGCGCGTTGTCAGGCGCGTGACGATCTCGCGCGCCTCCCGCTCCTCGTCGGCAGTAATCTCAGCGCTGCCCTTATCGACAGGCGGCGCGTCCGGCCTGCTTCGCCCGAGGCCCATCGCCGTCAGGGCCAGACTGATCGTGAGCAGTAATGCTATGAC
>DASQYE010000265.1:0-4252 GCA_035639355.1 Pyrinomonadaceae bacterium | reverse complement strand
GAGCGTATCCATCTCAGCCAGCTCGGCGCGCACTGTCTCCGCCTCGGCCTCCAATTCCGCCAGTCGCCCGGCCAGGCGGGCCCGCGCCGCGCGCGATTGCCGCAGACTCTGTTCAAGCGTCGAGATTAGATTTTCGTTTGCCATAATTCGATTTTAGATTTTGGATCTTAGATTAACGCTTCGGGATATTTGAATTTACGAATCCGCGCTTTCAACCTGCGGCGCTCGCCGATCCAAACTCCAAAATCTAAAATCCAAAATCGTCTCACCTGTCTCGTTCGATAATGTAAGTCGGTATCGAATAGAGAGCGTCCAAGTATTTTGAGCCGGGCAGGGAGCCGAGCGCGCTGCGCGCCGCCTCCGCATACTCGCAGGCGCGCTCCCTGGCCCGGTCGAGCGCGCCCGTGCGCTCGACCGCCGCGAGCAGCGCCGCTCGCTCGACCTTCTGATAATTCCCTTCGTGCATGATCGCCTGCAAGGCTGTGCGCCAGGACGCATTGCTTTCCAGCAGGTAGATCAAAGGCAGGGTCAGCTTGCCTTCGAGCAGGTCAACGCCCGCCGGTTTGCCCAGAGCTTCGTCGGTCGTAGTGAAATCCAGCAGATCATCCACGAGCTGAAAAGCCGTGCCCAGGTTCATACCGTATTCTCTGAGCGCGCTCCGGTGTTCGTCGTTCGCGCCGCCGAGTATGGCCCCGATCTCGCAACAGGCGCTGAAGAGATAGGCGGTCTTGCGTTGCAGTATGTCCAGATACTGTTCCTCGTTGATATCCGTGCGGCCGAGCAGAGTCAGTTGAAGTAGCTCTCCCTCTGTCATCTTGCGCGTGACGGCGGTCAGAATATCCAGTACGGGCAGCGAGCGCTCTTGCAGACTCGTCTCGAAGGCGGACATGTAGAGCCAGTCGCCCATCAGCACAGCAGTCTGATTGCCGAAACGAGAGTTGATCGAAGGGCGATTACGACGCGTCTCCGCATTATCTATTATGTCGTCGTGCACCAGCGTCGCCGTGTGTAGAAACTCCATCACGGCGGCCATCCTGACGGAGTTAGACTGCGAGGCGTCGCCGCCCGCCACGTAGTTCGAGAGGATTGTGAGCGCAGGCCGCACGCGCTTGCCGCCCGAACCGCGCAGGTAATCGCCCAGGTACGCGATGACCTGTATGTTCGAGCGCGCCTGCCGCTCGAATTCAGCCTCCACCAGCACCAGCTCCGAAGCGATGAGATTGAAGATTCGCCGCGCTGAGATTTGCGGGTCTTCGATGGCTGCGGTGTTACCGGAAGTAAACATAATTCAGATGTCGGATGTTAGATGCTAGATGTCAGTTTCTGCCTTACCAGCATCCGACATCTAGCATCTGCTTTTCAGTTAGTGCGATAGTTCGTGAACTGCATGTCTATGCCGAAGTCGCGGCCCTTGAGCTTGGCGATCACGTCCTGCAACGTATCGCGGTCACGTCCCGTTATTCGCACCACGTCGCCTTGAATGGCGCTCTGTACCTTCAACTTCGTGTCCTTGATAAACTTGACGATCTCCTTGGCCTTCTCCTGCGGGATGCCCTGTTGAATCTCTACGCGCTGGCGAACGGTTCCGCCCGCCGCCGGTTCCACCTTACCGTAGCTGAACGCCTTTAGAGGAACGCCGCGCCGGACGAGCTTCTGTTGAAGAATGTCGTTCATGTTGCGCAGCCGCGTCTCGTCTTCGGCCGTGAGCACCAGCTCTTTCTCTTCAAGCGCGACCGAGGCCGAGCTTCCCTTGAAATCGAAACGCTGTTTGACCTCCTTCAAGGTCTGGTTGATGGCGTTGCCGATCTCCGCGCGATCTACCTGCGAGACGATGTCGAATGAGTTCTGTTGAGCCATAACGAGTCGAAAATCTAATCCGGCGCGGTCGTCGTCCGCGTCCAGCGCGCGAGCATAACATCAAACACGCCGGTGATGAAAGTTTAATGTGCGCCGGGCTCAGTTCTCGGCACTCTCGTTGAAGGGCTGGCCCAACGCGCCGTGCGCCACCTCCAGCTTGAAAAAGCGCGAGAAATTCCCGGTCGTGATGCGTCCAATCTCGGCCGTATCCGTATCGTGAAGCTCCGCCAGGCAGCGCGCGACCTCTACGACGCGCGCCGGTTCGTTGCGTCGCCCGCGAAATGGCACGGGCGTCAGATAGGGGCAATCGGTCTCAATCAACAGCCTGTCGAGCGGGACGCGACGCGCGACCTCGCGCAAGCTCGACGCCTTCTTGAAGGTGACATTACCTGCGAACGAGATCATAAAGTCCAGCTCAAGAACGCTCCGGGCCATCTCGGCAGAGCCTCCGAAGCAATGCATTATGCCGCCGCGCGGTGCGCCCGCCCATTCAGTACGCAAGATGCTCACCGTATCATCATCGGCCTCGCGCGAATGTATGATGACCGGCAAAGCAGCCTCGCGCGCCATGCGCAGCTGTTCAACGAAGACGCTGCGCTGCACGTCGCGCGGAGAGTGGTCGTAATGATAATCGAGCCCTATCTCGCCCAGGGCGATGACACGCGAGCTTTGCCGCAAGAGCCGCCCGACGCGCTCTTTCGCCTCGCCGTCGAACAATCGCGCGTCGTGCGGGTGAACGCCGACCGCCGCGTAAGCCTCCTCGAACTGCTCGGCCAAGGCCACGGCACGCTCAAGCGAGCCGCTATGCGGATCGCCCGTCCCTACATTCAGGATGGCCCGCACTCCTGCCTCGCGCGCCCGCTCGATCACCTCCGCGCGGTCGCCGTCATACTCTTCGCCGTCAATATGCGCGTGCGAGTCTACGAACATTATAGAGTAGCCAGTCGATCCATCTTCAGTCGATCGGATAATACCGGTCGCCTGCGCAGCGGCGGCATGGGAAGCGGCGGCCGGCGACTGGTTTTCATCTCATTTCAGGCGCGCTCCGTTGGGCACGTCCTCTGTAAAAGTGGCGATGACGGGGCGTCCCTCTTCGCCTACGGAGGCGGCCAGGATCATGCCCTGCGATTCGTAGCCGCGCAGGCGGCGCGGCTTGAGATTCGCTACGACGACGACTTTGCGCCCGATCATCTTTTCCGGCTCGTAATACTCTGCGATTCCGGCGAGCACCTGTCGCGGCGCATCCTCCCCCAGGTCGATCGTGAAGCGCAGGAGCTTGTCCGACTTGGGAACGCGCTCGGCGGTCAGGATTTCGCCGACGCGCAGCTCGACCTTGGCGAAATCACCGATCTCTATATAACTGGCGACGCCTTCGGCCTGCTCGGTCGCGCCCGCTTCCGCGCGCGGGCCCGCCACGGCATCGGCCTCGGTCGCCCCACGCATCGGCGGCTCGGGCCTGGTTTGCTCGCGTTCGGGAGCCGTAGCCACCGCGTCGGCCTCCGTCGCATGCGTGCCCGTGGCCGGCCCGCTCGTCTTCTCTATCTCTGCCATCGTTTTCCTCTTGTCGATGCGCGGGAAGAGGGCCTGGCCCTCGCCGATCAAGGTTCCCGCCTGTAAAGTTCCCCACTCAAGCCTTGACGGATCAGACAGCGCGACGCCCTCGCCTAGTCCTAGCTGCGCATAGATTTTCGCAGCCGTCTCGGGCATGACCGGCTGCAAGATCACTGCGAGCCAGCGCAGCGCCTCCGCCGAGCGGTACAGGATCGCGTTGAGCGTCTGTCTTTGTCCTTCGTCTTTGACCAACTCCCAGGGCTTCGCGTCCGAGATCATCTTGTCTACGCGCGCGATGATGGCCCAGGCGGATTCGAGCGCGCGGCTGAACGCAAGTTCGTCGAACTGCGCGATGAACTGGTCGCGGGCGCGCTCCATGACAGAGGCGAGCGCCATCGGGTCAGGGTCGATGCCCGCCCGCTTGGCCGCCAGGTATTTATCTTCGGCGATGTTCGGCGACGGGATGCGGCCATCGCAGTAGAGCTGGATCATCTTCTGCGTGCGCGCAAGTAGATTGCCGAGCCCGCCCGCAAGATCGCTATTGACGCGATCGATCAGGGTCTCGTAGCCGAACTTTCCGTCCTGGCCGAAGTTCATCTCGCGCAGGCAGTAGTAACGAACCATGTCGTTGGTGAAGTGACGATGCAGCACGTCCAGGTCGATCACGTTGCCAAGGGTCTTGGACATTCTGCGCCCCGTCGCGTCCTGCCACATGCCGTGCGCGAAGACCGTGCGCGGAGGCTCAAGCCCGGCGGCGATCAAAAAGGCGGGCCAGTAGACGGCATGTTGTCTGAGGATGTCCTTGCCGACCAGATGGACTGCGGGCCAGAACTTCTCGAAACCG
>DASQYE010000264.1:0-2823 GCA_035639355.1 Pyrinomonadaceae bacterium | reverse complement strand
GGCCCCGACCATGAAACCCGACACGTCCTGTACGAAGACGAGCGGTGTTTGATGACGGTTGCAGGTCTCTATGAAGTAGGCGACCTTCTCAGCCGAATCGGCATAGATGATGCCGCCGAAACGGGGCGGCCCGCCGCCGGGGGGGCGAATCATCCCGCGACTATTGCAGATGACGCCGACCTGTATGCCGCGCAAGCGGGCGTGGCCCGTAATCATCTCCTTCGCGTAATCGGCCTGAAACTCGTCCAGGTGTCCGCCGTCGAGCAGGCAGTCGAGCACGGCGCGCATATCGTAAGGCTGGCGATGGTCTTCCGGTATCAGTTCATAGAGGTCTGGCGCGGGGCGCGCCGCTTCCACGCTTTCCGTAATCGAGACGGCGCTCGCGGGCTTGACTGGAAGCTCAGAAACAAACTCCCTTATCTTTGCCACACAACTCTCGTCGTCTGCGACGCGGTAATGCGCGACGCCTGACAGCTCGTTGTGCGCGCGCGCCCCGCCTAAAGTCTCGTTATCGATGGTCTGTCCCGTAGCGCCCTTGACCAGATTAGCGCCGCCCAGGCCCATGAAAGAAGTGCCCTCGACCATCACTATGATGTCGGAGAGGGCCGGCAAGTAAGCGCCGCCGGCGATGCATGGGCCCATCACCGCCGAGATTTGCGGTATCTTCAGATAGCGCCGCATGATCGAGTTATAGTAGAAGATACGCGACGCGCCGTACTGGCCCGGAAATACACCGCCCTGGTATGGCAGGTTCACCCCGGCCGAATCCACAAGGTAAATGATAGGCACATGCGCGCGCATCGCCATCTCCTGCGCGCGCAGAATCTTTCTGATCGTTTCCGGCCACCAGGAGCCCGCCTTGACGGTGGCATCGTTAGCGACGACGACCACTTCGCGCCCGCCGACGCGGCCCGCGACCGTGACGACGCCCGCCGCCGGAGCCCCCCCGTTATATTGATCGTAGGCCACAAGGAGACCGATCTCCTGCACGTAAGACTCTTTGTCAAGGAGCAGTTCGATGCGCTCGCGCGCCGTCAGCTTGCCTTGCTGGTGCTGTCGCTCGATCTTGTCCGGGCCGCCGCCGCGACGTAGCTTGGCTTCGAGCCGCTGCAAGTCATCGGCCATAGCGCGCAGGCGCGTGCGTGATCTATGGGAAGCCGGTCGTGCCTCAGACTTCATCTCTATATGGACCGACCGCGCTCGCCCGTGCTCATAGGCGCTTCCGGTTCCGGCCGTTCACCAGTCTGTTTCTAAAGCTTAAGGTGGCCCCAAAATAGCACAGGACGGCGATGCAAAACAATGTGCGCCCCGGCTATTGCAGGGCCGCCGGGTGGCTCTCTTCTGAGCGCGGGTTATCCGGGGATGAGCTTAAAGGGTAATGGAGCAGGGGAAGCATACGACCGGGGCGCACGATTGAAGCGACGTGGCCTACGCGATGCGCTCCCATGGCCTCGTAAAAATCGAGTGCGAACGGATCGCTTCCGATGACCAGCCGCTCGCATCCTAACGCTCGCGCGGTCTCGACGGCGTGCCGGAACAGGAGGCGGCCGAACCCGCGCCCGATTGCAGAGGGCTCTACGAAAAGATGCATCAGCTCGACCTCCGCGCCCCGCCCGTCCAGGCTGTAGAAACCGGCGACCGTACCCTTCTCTTCGACGACGAAGACGGGTGACGCCGCTATATACTCTGGCGTCAAAGTCAGATCGATACGACAGTCGCGCAGAAAATCGGCGTCATAGCCCCAATGGCCTTTCGAGCGCAGCGCGAGCTCCGTCAGCAGCTCGGCCTCGGCCGGATTCGCCTGCCGTATATTCGAGCGGGTCTCCTCACTCATCGGACTCGATTCCAACGGCGGTGCGTTCGATACATCACCAGCGGAGTGCTGACAATCAACAAGAGGCCCAGCAGCAGCCATAGGTAATCAAAAACCGTCAAACGGCTGTCGCACGGATAGCAGCTTATAATAGTCGGGCAACACTGCCCCGTTCCACCCCTGGTCTGAAACAATATCCAGAAGATGAACAGCGCCAGGCAGCCCGTACCGAATCCGAAAATGCAGGCCAGGCCGATAAGGAACGTTTTGAATGGCACGACTACCTTCCTTGATCGCTACGGTTTACGCTGGCCGGGTGGGCGCGACGGATGTTCGGCGTCTAAGATTTTTGCCAGATAGTGCGAAGCAGCGCCTTGGCGTCCGCCTTCTCGGGCAGACCTTCAAGGATAAGCACGCGCGCGCCGCGCCGCTCCATCACGACAACGCCTTCGCCTACGGTGCGCCATGCGCGCAGGGCCGATGTCTGGTCGCCAGCAGTCTCTGTAGGCGTCGCACCCGTGTAACGCCTGGCCGTTCTTCTGGCGTAAGCGTCGAAGAATTCTACGGCATCCTTTTCCGTGTCCCAGCCGGTGAGCTGCGCGATCACCACCTCGCCGCTGTTTCTACCCTCGTAGACGGCGTAGCGGTCGCCGCCCCATCCTTCCGCCGCACGCTCGGATTCGGGCGCGGCCCTCAGGTACTCGTCCAGAATCAGGTAGAAGCTCCATTCGCCGTTAACGTCGTAATCGATGCGCTTCCAGCCTTGACCGAGCGCAGCATTGATGTCGGGCATAGCCATCTTGACGGGCGCTTCGCGCGAGAAGTACTTCTCTACGTGCATGACCTGTTCGGTCGATTGCGGAAGGTCTGTGAAAGCCTGCGAGACGCGGTCCCAGCCGCCGCGCTTGAACAGGCTGGTCACCCAGGTCAGCCCCTTCTCATAAGGGAAGAGGAGCGATTCGCGCAGCGCGCGCGGCGCTTTATCGATCTGCTCGGAAGAAGAGCCGCTC
>DASQYE010000263.1:0-4749 GCA_035639355.1 Pyrinomonadaceae bacterium | reverse complement strand
GTGTGCCTGTTTTTCGGAGCAACGGCGAAGCGATGCAAGCGCGTGCGCGCAACGCCGGGATGATGCTCTTCAGACCTATGATGTTCGATGAGCATGCGCTGAATGATCTGATGTCTACGGATGAAGGCGGCGCGTGCTTCTGGCTCGTGGGCAACCCGTCAGTCAATCTGAGCCGGGGTCGTCCACTGGAACACGCACAGCTTGTCCTGCTCATACGCGATTCCGCACAAGAATTGACGGAACGCTAAGCGGCAGGTTTGAGACGAAAAGGTACGGTCATCGTTTCCCTGCTCAAGCTCCATCAGGAGCCGTCCGAGGAAAGATGTCCAGCTGCAATGCGCCTTCGTGCGATACAAAAAGAATGCGGAACCGGAGCACTTTATGACTAGAACAGATCAAGCTACACACAACGGATTCAGCCACATCTCGAATGAAGAAGTGTGGCCGGGGATAGATTCCAGGTATCGGCTGATAGTCGTCGCTGCTTTAAGAAGCAAGCAGCTTCAGCGCGGCTCACAACCCAGAATCGGAGTTGACTCGCAGAGGCGTAAACATACAAGCATCGCTCTCGAAGAGGTCAAACAGGGGCTCGTCCCTTTCACGACCATCGTCGAAGCCCCGAAGGACAACGCTAATCACGGGGCGCGTCAAGAGACTTTGGTTCTGGCAGACGGTTGAGCGTGACCGGATAAGGATTGCCTGGGATGACTAACGAATCTCATTGAGGAAGAGGATAGATCCCGAAGCGACCCGCAGTCTCTGAAGAAAGCTCATCATGATAATTTGCGAATTCTGTTTGCAGTACGGGTCGGATGCTAAATGCGGGCTTGGTCTCAGCATCGCCAAGGGGATGAGTTGTCGTGAGTTTGGCCCGGTCATGGAGCGATTCTGCTCCGACCCGAATGATTTCGTGAATCCGAGCCAGATAATCCAGATGGCAACTTTTTTTGGAATGAAGGGAACGGAGCTAAAGAAGGTCAAGCTGATGGCTGCACAAGAAGAAAGCTCAAGGTCGCAGATTCCTGTCATCCGAACGGCGGCCGACAGATGAAACGTTAAAGTGAAGCCTTCCCGTCTCGACTTGAATCCCGCTTTGGCGACTCATCGCTTCAAGTTACAGATACGGGCCTCGGGATGCCTGGTTTAATTGATGCCCCCGCAGGGATTCGAACCCCGAACCAACGGATTATGCTTACCCGCTACGGCTTTCGCCGCCTTCGATTCTTCGACGAATCAAAGTTTGTGGTCTGGACTTTCTCTTCGCTTTACGCGTCTGCCGTCAGAGTCTCTACACCTTTCTCGCTCGCGCGAGACTTGGCTCGGGATTACCATATCGCTTTCGCAACTTAGGCTTCCCCGAATTTGACAGATTCTACAAGCACACCTGAAGACAAAACCTTCGCGTCTTTGTCATGTGATACGCTCGCAACCCACTTTTAAACTCGTATGGAAAGAGCCTCCATTCCAGGTGAGACTCACTGATTTTCCACTTAGAGTTTTCAAAGATTGAGTCCGCTGCTCTAACCATTGAGCTACAGGGGCACAGAGTTAAACTAGCGGTGTTGGATAATGTACCCTGTTGCTTTTCCTTTGACAACTGCGGCCTGGCGGACTCGCTACCGGCGGGCACTGTGGGGGCGCGCATGTCATGCTTCAAGCCACTTCTCACGGTCGATGCCGTAAACCAGAACTCCTATGCCCAGAATCTCGGCCTCGCCTTCAAGCGTCTCGCCCAGGCGTTCGGCGACTCTGATCGAGGCGCGGTTATCGGGATGGATGAGACTGATGACGTGCTCCTTGTTCATCTCCGTGAAGGCGTAGTTGAGCGCGCGGCGTGCGCCCTCCGTCGCGTAGCCCTTTCCCCAGGAATCGCGCCCGAGAGTCCAGCCGATCTCGAATCCGGGCCAGCCCACGGGGTGGAAAAAGCCTAGCCGCCCGACGAGCCTTCCGCTCGCCTTCTCCTCGACGGCCCAATGGCTGTATCCGCGTAGCTGCCAGTGGCCCACAAGGAAAGCCATGTGCCGCCAAGCTTCCGTGCGCGTAAAGGGCTTGCCCCCCAGATAGCGCATCACTTCCGGGTCGGCGCAGATTTGAGCATACGCCTCGAAATCATCCTCCTCGCGCCACATGCGCAAAGTAAGTCGTTCGGTCTCAAGTGTCACCATAAGCTCACCTTAGTAATAGAAAAGGACTAAGCGTCCTCGTCACGGGTGTTGGATTCGACAGGGCCGGCCCCGTCGGAGCCTAGAAGCCGGACAACGCCATTGGTCGCATCCAGCCGTACACGGTCTCCGTCCTTCAGCAGCTTCGTCGCGTCCTTGAGGTTTGCCAGCGCGGGCAGCCCGTACTCGCGCGCGACCGTCGAAGCGTGCGAGAGCGTCCCGCCGACCTCCACGATCACGCCGGAGGCGAGCGTGAACAGCGGCGTCCAGGATGGATCGGTCGCGGGCGCGACCAAGATCGCGCCGCGCTTCATACGCGCGAACTCCGAAGCGTCGCGCATCACCAGCACTTCCCCCTCGATGCAACCCGCGCTGACGCAGAGGCCGCGCAGCTCCGTGCCGTCGCCGGCAAGCAGCGGGAGAGCCGCGCGACGCATGAGCGACGGCAACTCGGATTCGCGCATCAGCAGCGGCATCTCCAGGTGTCGCCACGTCTCTATCTCGGCTTTCCGCGAGGCGACGATCGAGCGCAGCCTCGCCGCCATGCCAGCGTCGTCCACGCTCGCACTGATCTCCTCGCGCGTCAAATAGAAGTAGTCGTCGCGCTCGTCTATGAGGCCGCGCTCGACAAGGCGCTCGCCCATCACCAGTAGCCAAAACCTGATGGCAGAGGGCGGGCGCATCAGCTCGGAACGGCAAAGCTCGCGCCATACGTACATACGCTTTGTTCGACGGAGCAGCCAGCGCACGATTCTGGGAAGGTAAAGCCGCTCGCGCCAGTTGAGCTTCGCCTCGAATGCCCGCCAAGCTTCCTGCGCCTCGCGCTCCTGCCGCGCGATGATGGTTTCGGGCGTCGCCCCTTCGGGCGCTTGCACATGAGAGCGTATGGCAAACAGCAACGGGGTCGGGTCTTCACTGTAGCGCGGCAGTGACCAGTCCGACTCGTAATTGCCGCGATGGCCGTACCTGTCCAGGAACAGCTCGAACTCCTTTAGAAATTCCGTGCCCTGCAAGCCTTCTCGAAAGTCCTGAAAGCCGGCGGCGCTCCCCAGAAAATAGGCGCGCGCACGTTCTTCGCGCCGCGCACGGTTCGCCAGGCCCAACAGGTCCAGCCCCTGCTGCGCGCTGACGGATTTCTCACCCGCGGCGAGATGCGGATGGAGAAGGCGCTCGTACGGGAATCCTACCTGATCGCAGATTTTTTGCAGCGACGTTTCGTAGATCGCCGCCCCGGCCAGCACGAAGACGACCCCCAGACGCTCCGGGGCCATCTCGTCCCATCTTTGAAGGAAGCCCAGAATCTCCTCGTTCGCCATCGCGCGCGGATCAAGCGAGCCGATAAAGGCCATATCCTTCTTCACGTCGGAGAGCGCCAGCCGCACGAGCCGTGCAACTGTCAACTGCATCCAGCCCAGGCGCAGCATTTCGGGCAGCGCACGCAAAAGGTCTCGGAGCGGTGGAAGCTTTGCCACCTCGTCTTCGGGCCTGATCTCGCCCTCGTGGCCCAATGCACGCATCATCGCAGCCGGGGCGCTGCCCGTCATTCGACAGACGTGGCGGAATTGCGAAAGGTTGAAATAGGGACGCCCGTAGAAGGATTTCATCATGGGCCCAAGCTCCGCCTCCGAAGCCGCCAGGTTGCCGTAATACCTGCGCATCCCCCTATTGAGGATGTCGCACAGCGCCGACAAGACCTGCGGCGAGGGAAGGTCTGGCAGCACTTCGCGTGCGTTTGCGCGAGTCCATTCGATCTCCTGATCTTTGCGGCGGCGCGCAGCGGTCTCAAGCGCGGCGGCGGTTACGGGGCGCGATTGGACTATCCAGAACCGCGCGCCGTCGTAACACCACTCGACATCCTGCGGCGCGTCGTAATACTGCTCTATGCGTAGGAGCAGCCCGGCCAGCTCGCGCAGCTGTTCTTCGCTTAAAGACGGCGCTCGCCGTTCCCGCTCGTCCGTCTCCAACAGTCTTGAGACGCCCTGCTCGGATTCGACGCGGTAGAGCTTGTCGCCGATGTGCGACGACAACAGGCTCGCGTCCCGTTTGCGCAGGCGAAACTCGTCCGGCTCTACGTGGCCGCCCACCAGCGCCTCGCCCAAGCCCCAAGTCGCGCTGATTACCAGCTCGTCGCGCGCGCCCGTCAGCGGATTTATAGTGAACGCCACGCCCGACGCGACCGGGCGGATCATCGCCTGCACGAGCACCCCCGTTTGCAGCCCGTCTGTCCGTAGGCCCTGCGTCCGGCGATAAGCCAGCGCCTGTTCGGATTCGACAGACGCCCGGCACGCCTCTATCGCCTGGGCCAAGCAGTCGCGCGTGACGTTCAGCTTCGTCTCGTGAATCCCCGCGAACGAGTGGATCGCCCCGTCCTCATCCGTTGCGGACGAGCGCACAGCGAACAGCGTCACTTCGGGCAATCGCCGCAAAGCCTCTTCTAGCTCGGCCGCTTCGACGGGGCAGGCGCGCGCACCCGCAAACAGTACGAAGCCGTCCGGCACGGGAAAGCCCGACTTCTTCAGCCGCGAACAGTTGTAGGCTTTGCCGCCTGCGAGCGCCGCATCGGCAGAAGTAAGACTGTCCAGCGGCT
>DASQYE010000262.1:0-3639 GCA_035639355.1 Pyrinomonadaceae bacterium | reverse complement strand
CCAGCCGCTCCTCGACCATGCGCGTCAGCTTCAGGTAACGGTAAAGCTCAAGCATCTGCTCGGGCGCGAGCGTCGTCTCGGTCGTGCAGGTGAGCTTCGCTTCGCCGCCCTTTTCCCGGACAGCGCCCACAGCCTCTTCCGCCGCCGCCTTACGTCTTGTCTCTTTGGGCATAAAAATCAGGACTCAGGACTCAGAACACAGGAGTCAGAATAAAAGCGTCTTTCAGCCTTCTCATTCTGAATCCTGAGTCCCGATTTCTGAATTCTTCCTCTACATATGTATCGTCAGATTGTGGATGCCTTCGGCGGCCTCCATTACGGCCTCGGAGATGGTCGGGTGGGCGTGCATGGTGCGGCCCAACTCTTCGGCTGTCGATTCAAGCTGCATGGCGACGCAGGCTTCGGCGATCAGCTCGGTCGCGTGCGGCCCTATGATGTGGACGCCTAGCAGCTCGTCGTACTTCGATTCGCTGACGACCTTGACGAAGCCCTCCTCTTCGCCGAGGATGCGCGCCTTGCCCGAAGCCGAGAACGGGAACTTGGCGACGCGCACGTCGTAGCCCTCCTCGCGCGCCTTCTTTTCCGTCAGCCCTACGGATGCCACTTCCGGGTCGCAGTAGGTGCAGGAGGGCACGCGGCGCAGATTGATCGGCTCTGCGTGCTGTCCCGCGCATTGCTCTACGGCGAGGATGCCCTCCTTGGACGCCAGGTGGGCCAGCCAGGGCGTCGGTATCACGTCGCCTATGGCGTAGACTCCCGCTTCGCCCGTGCGCAAGTATTCATCCACCTGAATGGCTCCGCGCTCGACCTTGATCTTAGTATTCTCAAGCCCTAGCCCTTCTATGAAAGGCATACGGCCCACGGCGACCAGCAGCATCTCGGCTTCAAGCTCGACGGCCTCGCCCTTTGAAGTCTTGCCCGTGAGACGGACGCCCGCGTCCGTCTTCTCCATCTTTTCGAGCTTCGTATCGAGCTGCGACTTAATACCACGCTTACGAAACGATTTCTCAAGATCCTTGGAAATCTCTTCGTCTTCGAGCGGAAGCAGGCGTGGCATCAATTCGACGATGGTCGTCTCGCAGCCGAAGCGCGAGTAGACGGAAGCGAACTCGACGCCGACCGCGCCTGCGCCCATCACGATCAACGACTTCGGAACCTCTTTCAGCTCCAGTATGTGGTCTGAATTGACGACGTGCACGCCGTCGGTCTCAAAGCCCGGAATGGGACGCACGACCGAGCCGGTGGCGATGATTATGTTTTTGGTCTGAATCGTCTCCTTCTGTCCGCCCTCGCCCGTAACCTCTACCTTTCCGGGCAGCGCGAGCCGCCCGTAGCCCTTAAAGACCGTGACCGTATTCTTCTTCATCAGGAACTCGACGCCCTTCGAGTTCTTCATCACGACCTTTTCCTTACGCTTCTGCACGTCGGCGAAGGCGAGCTTGATCTCCGAGGCCTGCACGCCGAACTCCTTGGCGTGCTGCATCTGTTCATAAACATGTGCCGACATCAAGAGCTGCTTTGTAGGTATACAGCCCCGCAGCGTACACGTCCCGCCCAGGCGCTTGTCCTTCTCGACGATGGCCGTCTTCAAACCCAGCTGCCCGGCGCGAATCGCCGCCACGTAACCGCCCGGCCCGCTCCCTATAATCACCACATCAAATTGTTCCGTCGCCAATTTTTAAGCTCCTAACTTTTAAGGGCGGAGGGATGAGGGATGAGGGATGAATGATTGAGTGAAGCTGTCAATTGAATCTACCACTCAACCCTTTCATCCCTCCGCCCTCCGCCCTCATCCCTGCTTTCGTCTCCACTCTTCGATCTGCGCGGCGTGATGGGCCATGTGCTTGAAGGTCACGCCTTCTATGAACTTGTAGGTGGGCGATGATTCCTCTACTTCGTCGGGCAATGAAGCGATCAGGCCCTCCATACGGCTGTGCGCCGCGTCGAACTCCTCGCGCACCTCGCCGAGCGAGCGCTCTCTTCGCTCCTCTACGGCCCGCGCGTTGAAATCGTCTATCATCTCTTTGTTCAGACGTTGCGGCTTCCAGGTGCCGTTCTGTATTTCGTCTACGATATTCGCGCCCTGAATCTCCCAGGCAACGATGTGCGCGAGCGCGTCCCTGACAGACCACTGCGGATTGAGCCCCACGCGCGTCGCCTGCTCCTCGCTCAAGCCTTCGAGAGCCTTTGCGAGCCTCGCGTGCGACTCGCGCACTCGCTCCTCAATCTCAGTCTTCTTCATAGGGCCTGCTCCTTAACTTCTACGAAGCGCGCGACGGCGCGACGGCCCGCCTGCGTCTTTCGAGCGTAAAGTCCGTACAGCCAGTATAGCCGCGTCGTCAGTGCTTTTCCAAAAGAGCGGCATTATAATCGCTCGCAAGCTTTTCATCCAATCCGAAAGCGAAGGGGCCAGTCTCAGCGCGGCCCCTTCACTGACAGCGAAGGCGAGGCACATAGATGAAACACTCCGAAGGATTCCTCAAACTGGTCGAAGGCGCAAAGGCCCGCATCCCGGAGGTTACGGTAGAGCAAACGCGCGCCATGTTAAAGGACGACCCGGCAACCCTCCTGATAGACGTGCGCGAAGACAACGAATGGGCGGCGGGCCATGCCAAGGGCGCACAACACCTGGGCCGTGGCATCATCGAACGCGACATCGAACGAACAGTCCCGGACAAACAGGCCCACCTGATCCTCTACTGCGGCGGCGGCTACCGCTCGGCGCTGGCCGCCGATTCCCTCCTACGCATGGGCTACGAGTACGTCTATTCGATGGCCGGCGGCTGGAAAGCCTGGAAAGACGCGGGCGCACCCATAGAAGGTGATAAAGGCAAATAACGAGTGTTATAGTCCCGGCGGATTCAGAAAGGAGTTTGCACGCCTGTGGCACCTCAAACTGCCGAACCCGTAGAAGTCTTTTATTCTTACTCCCACAAAGACGAGAGACTGCGTAACAAGCTGGATAATCACCTTTCTCTCTTGCAGCGTCAGGGGTTAATTAAGGAATGGCACGACCGCATGATTGAGGCGGGCGGTGATTGGGAGAATGAGATCAATGAGCATCTCGACACCGCGCGGATTATTCTTCTGCTGGTCAGTGACGACTTCATTGCTTCGGATTATTGTTACAGCATCGAAATGGAGCGGGCGCTTGAGCGTCACCAGAATGAGGAGGCGCGTGTAATTCCTATCATTCTCCGTCCGGTAGATTGGGAGAGCAGCCCTTTCGCCAAAGTGCAAGCTCTACCCAAAGACGGCAAGGCCGTCACTCAATGGAAGAACCGGGACGAGGCATTTAAGAATATCGCTCAAGGTATTCGCAAAATAATCGAAGGGTTCAAGCCGAAGCCACCGGCATCGTCTACGACCACGTTCATCCCTCGCCCACCCGTCGTCGGCTTCGTCGCGCGCCGCGACGAACAGGGGCGCGACATCGTTGAGCGATTGAAGGAAGAGCTGGCGCAACCGGGGAGTCAGTTACTCACGCTCTCGGGGCCGGGCGGCATAGGAAAGACCACGCTCGCCGCCGAAGCCGCGCGTGCCTTGAAAGAAGTGTTCGGAGGCCGCATTGTTTGGAGCAGCGCGGAGAAGCGTACAGACTTCACGCTCTCCACACTGCTCGACGACATCAGTATACAA
>DASQYE010000261.1:0-5381 GCA_035639355.1 Pyrinomonadaceae bacterium | reverse complement strand
TGCTGGGAAGGATCGGGGGCGTCTCGATCGCGGCCATGCAGGGGCGCTTTCACTACTACGAGGGCTATTCGTTGGAGGAGGTGGTCTTCCCCATACGCGTGCTCGGCCTGCTCGGCATCAAATCCCTGGTCCTGACGAACGCCGCCGGCGGCATCAACGTAGCCTTCGAGCAGGGGTCGCTGATGATTATCAGCGATCACCTGAACCTGATGGGTGTGAATCCATTGCGCGGTAAAAACGACGATCGCTTCGGCGCGCGCTTTCCCGACATGTCCGAGGTCTACGCGCGCGACTATCAGGAGATCGCCGTCGAGGAGGGGCGAGAGATGAATCTGGAACTGCGGCGCGGCATTTACGGCGCGCTGACGGGGCCTAGCTACGAGACGCCTGCCGAGATTCGCATGCTGCGCACGCTCGGGGCGGATGCCGTCGGGATGAGCACCGTGCCCGAGGCGATCATCGCTCGCCAGATGGGGATCAAGATTCTGGGATTCTCCTGCATCACGAATATGGCGGCGGGAGTTTCCGATCAACCGATCAACCACGAGGAAGTCGTGGAGACGGGCGCACGCGTGCGCGAGACGTTCGAGGAACTGCTCCGCCGCGTAATCCCAAGACTACAGTGACAAGTGGCGAGCGACGAGTGACGAGCTAAAACCAGCTTGTTCCTTTGCTCGTCACTCGTCACCAGGTCACTCATCACTGCCTACTTATGATTATAGGTATCTGCGGCGGCACAGGCTCCGGCAAGACGACCGTAGCCAATCGGATTCTGGAATCCGTCAATGCGAATGACGTGACCTTCATTCAGCAAGACTCCTATTATCGTAACCTGAAAGACCTCCCACTGGATTACCGTAAGGCCGTCAACTTCGATCACCCGGACGCGCTCGACAACGATCTTCTCGTCCATCACATCAGAAAGCTCAAGGCCGGAGACGCCGTCGAGCTACCGCTCTACGATTTCAAGACGCACACGCGCCTGAACGAAACCGTCTTGATCGAGCCGCGCCCGATAGTTATCATCGAGGGCATACTGATCTTCGTCGATTCACGCCTTCTCGAACAGATGGACATAAAGGTCTTCGTGGATACGCCCGACGACATACGTTTCATACGCCGCCTGCGGCGCGACATGGCCGAGCGCGGCCGCACTATAGATTCCGTCATCGAGCAATACCTGGCGACCGTAAGGCCCATGCACATGCAGTTCGTCGAGCCGTCAAAGCGTTACGCTGACGTTATCATCCCGGAAGGCGGGCACAACCTTGTGAGCATTGATCTAATCAGCGGCAAGATTCGCGAGCGCCTGTCGAGCGCCCTGACGATGACCGGAGGGCGGGCGTGAGCGAACAGGAAACGGAAAGAATCGTCGCCGCCGCGCGACGAGCGCGGGAGCTGTCGGTCGCGCCGTTCTCGAATTTTCACGTCGGCGCGGCGGTCGAGACCGAAGACGGCAAAACCTATATCGGCTGTAATATCGAGAGCGCGAGCTACGGGCTGACGGTCTGCGCCGAGCGCGTCGCCATCTGGAAAGCGCTCTCCGAGGGCGAGCGGCGTTTTCTACGGCTGGCAATCGTCGCCGATACGGAAACGCTCACGCCCCCCTGCGGTACCTGTCGCCAGATCATCTGGGAGTTCTGCCGTGACGCGACCGTTATCCTCGCCAACCTGCGCGGTGCGTCGGAGACCATGCACGTGCGCGACCTTCTGCCACGCGCTTTTGATGTCAGGTTTCTAAAGGAAGTCAGCAGCGAAAAGTGAGATATAGATGAGCAAGGACAAGGAAGAAATTGCAGGGGCCGGTGAAGAGACGGCTGCCGAGCGTCTCTTCAATCAATACGTGGGCAACGCGATTCACATATTCCTCTCCCTGCTCGCGGTGCTCGTCCTCGCCGCCGCCGCTATCGGCGCGTTTGACACCGTGGTGCGTGATTTCCCAAAACTGTTTCAACCATCGGACGAATACAAAGTCCTGCAACAGATCATAGAGAATATTTTACTGGTCGCCATCGCAGCCGAACTCGGCCTGTTGCTTCTTTTTCACCGCAGCAGCGCCGCCATCGAAGTCATTATTTTCGTCATCGCGCGCAAGATCGTCACGCCCGGCGTCACCGCGCTTGAGCTTTTACTCAGCGTGGCTGCGCTCGCCGGATTACTCATCGTGCGCTTTTACTATCTGCCCGGCAGGCCGAAATAGAGAACGCATATAAAAGGTCTTCATACCTAAAATGTCAAAACGCCTACGACTGATCGTTATCCTGACGCTTATGGTATCCCTCTCAACATCAACTACAACGCTGGCCGGGCAGCAGCCGGAGCGCGTTGACTTGCTGGTGCGCGGCGGCACGATTGTCACTATGGACGGTGCGCGGCGCGTCATCGAAGACGGGGCGATTGCCGTCCGGGGCGGGCGAGTCGTGGCCGTCGGCGCGCGCGCCGATATGGAGCGTAGATACACCGCGCGCGAGACCGTCGATGCGAAGGGCAGGCTCGTCATCCCCGGCCTCATCAACGGCCATACACACGTCCCCATGACGCTGTTTCGCGGGCTCGCCGATGATCTAGACCTTAACGAATGGCTGACGAAATATATCTTCCCGGCCGAGGCCAAGAACGTGACGGAGGATTTCGTGCGCGCCGGAACACAGCTCGGGCTCGCCGAGATGATTCGCGGGGGAACCACTACCTACTGCGACATGTATTACTTCGAGGACGCCATCGCTGAGGAGACCTCGCGCGCGGGCGTGCGCGGCGTGCTCGGCGAAACCGTGATAGATTTTCCGGTCGCCGATAATAAGACGTTCGAGCAGGCGCTCCGTTATACGGAAAAGTTCGTCAATCGTTGGAAGCGGGACGCGCTCGTCACGGCGGCCATCGCGCCGCACGCGCCCTACACCGTCTCCGAAGAGCACCTCAAGGCGTGGCGCGCGCTCTCCGACAAGACGGGCGCTCCCCTCGTGATTCACATCTCCGAGACGCGCAAGGAAGTCGATGACATAACGAAGAGCAAGGGCGCGCGGCCCGTCGATTACCTTGCGCGCATAGGCTTTCTCAATAATCGCGTCATCGCAGCCCACGTGGTTTTCCCCAGCCCCGAAGAGATAGACGTGCTCAAGCGACTTGGCGTCGGCGTCGTCCATAACCCCCAGTCGAACATGAAGCTGGCTTCGGGGGTCGCGCCCGTTCCGCAGATGCTCGCGGCCGACATCGCGCTAGGGCTCGGAACCGACGGGGCCGCCTCGAATAACGATCTGAACATGTGGGAGGAGATGGACACGGCGGCCAAGCTACACAAGGTCACGAGCGGCGACCCCAAAGTGGTCTCGGCACAGGAGGCTTTCGAGCTGGCTACGTTGCGCGGCGCTCGCGCCCTTCACATGGAGCGCGAGATAGGCTCTATCGAAGCCGGTAAGCGCGCCGACCTCGTGATCGTCGATTTAGACGATCTCAATCAAACTCCGCTCTACAACATTTATTCGCAGCTCGTCTATGCGACCAAGGCCGACGATGTGCGCACAGTCATCATCGAAGGCAGAGTCGTTATGCGTGATCGCCGACTACTAACCCTAGACGAAGAGGCGATCAAGACGCGCGCCCGTGCCTTTCGCGAGCAGATTTTGAAGAGCCTGGCGCAGTCGGGCGGCGCTCCGTCAGGTAAAGTTGCGCCCGCCGAACTTGCTCATGATGACCCGAGAGGCCATAATGGCAGCTCATCAAATTAGTCTGGGAGCCTATATGCAAGCGAGCCTTTAAGCTCGCTTGCCGCCTTTATGGAGTGAGAGTAGTGAAGGATTATCGCTTATCGCGTGCCGCGTGTCGGAGCGGCAAATGGTTTTTAATCTTAAATATCATCGTCGCGGCGGCGCTCAGCGTCGGCGCGCAAACCCCGACCGACGCCGACGCCGCCATGCAGCGCGTGGCGCGAGCACGCGCACTGGCCGCGTCCCATAACCTGACGGCTGCCGCAAACGAACTCGATTCGATCATCAATTCGACAAAAGATGACGCGATGCGCGATGTCGCGCGCATCATGCTCATGCACGTTTACCTGGAGGAGGCCAACTACACGAAGGCGGATGCGCTGCTGATAGAGACTTTCCAGGCGCGCTCGGCGCAGAAAGAGAGTTCCATACGCTCCTATTTTGCACTGGCTGGACAAACCGTCAACGGCGCTCGCGCGCACCTCGACCGTTATCGCTCGTTCGGCATCAATGTCGCCGATACAGGGTTGCCGCCCGAAGCCGTTAACGACTTGGACAAGCTGCGACTGCTGCTTGAACGCGTCGTCGAGCAGGCCAAAGAGATCAATAACGAGGGCGCGAAGAGGTCTGATGCCGCCGCCTTGCTGGAAGAAGCGGCGGGCGTGCGCGGCACGCTCGCGCGCAACGAAGGGGAGCGACAGCAATGGCAGCGAGAGATCGCGGGCGCGCGCGAAAGTCTGGCCGCCACGGAGACGCGCATCGCATCCAACGCCGTCGCCGCCGGAGCTTCGACACCATCATCACCCGCCGCCGCCGCGCCTCCTACAGCACGTACGGCGAGCGCGGAAGCGCGTCCTACGGCATCTCCGCGTCAAAGCGACGCGCACGGCAGCGCCACGCAAGATTCGCAATTGATGAACGTCGGCTCGCTGCTCGATAGGGCGACGCAAAAAATCGCTCCGACCTATCCGACCACGGCCAGGAGCGCGCACGTCATGGGCGTGGTGACGGTTTACCTGGAAGTGGACGAAAAAGGTCTAGTCGTGGCGGTGCCTCGCACGGAAGGGCCGCAGATGCTGAAGAAGGCCGCAGAGGATGCGGCGCGCAAGTGGAAATTCAGGCCGACCATGATAGACGGCCAACCCGTTCGCGTAACGGGTTTTATCAGCTTTAACTTCGTCCTTTAGCGATTCCGGAAAACGCGCCCGCCTCAGGCCCTAAAAGCCCCTTTAGAATTACCAGCGGCGTGAAGAATAGCCCTTCCTACCTTTTTTCCTGCCTATTCATGTCAGCCTCTGCGAAGGCTCCGGCGCGTTCCAGGCCCGCCGCCGTCCGCAGCGCAGCGCTTTCGGGGTGATCGCTCACCCGCCCCCCTATAGCATTATCCTGTTCATTTTTAATGACTTGTTTAATCTTGATATAAAAGTAAGGTATGTTATAATAGCCGCACATCCAGAGACAGGGTGGTTTTAGCCAGGAGTTTTGCGATGAAGGTCTCGGCACAGGAAGAGTACGGTTTGCGTTGCCTGCTGCAACTGGCGCAGGCGGCAAGCCGGGGCGAATCTCTGACGCTCGCACAGATCGCGGAGCGCGAGGGCATCTCGGTCGCCAACGCGGGCAAGCTGCTGTGGATTTTGAATAAGGCGGGACTGGTCCAGTCGCTTCGGGGCACGAAGG
>DASQYE010000260.1:0-2667 GCA_035639355.1 Pyrinomonadaceae bacterium | reverse complement strand
CGGCGATATTGCCGATAAGGTGCGCAAAGAGTTTCCGCACGGCGTGCGTTACGACGAGCGCGACCTGCACGAAGACCCGAACACCTCCGCTTTCCTTCAAACCACGGTCGAGTCATCGCCCGACGGTCATCGAGACGGCTTTAGCCAGGCGACCGCCGCTCGTGTGGTGATCGAAGCCAATCTGGACGAGGACGAAGAACAGTTTGAATCGCCATCAGAGTTTATACGCATCACGGACGAGCATTGAGACAGTAAACGGCCTGACAGTAGTCATCAGCCATTAGCCCTTAGCAGAGCGCTCTTCGGCCGACAACTGATTATTCCCACTTATGAAAATCTTCAGTATCGAAGAGGCCAACGCCTTGCTGCCGACGGTGCGGCGCATCCTCGAAGCGATACGGGTCACGCACCGCCGCCTGCTCAGCTTTGAGGAAGCCGCGAAACACGCCGCCGAGGGGGCGGAAGGGGGCGGCGGCGGGATGCCCGGTGGCGGGCGCTATGTCTCGCTTTTGATAGCTTTATCGACGCGCACGAGCGAGCTGGACGCGCTCGGCGTGCAGCTAAAGGATTACGCGCGCGGCCTGATTGATTTTCCGAGCTTGCGCGACGGGCGCGTCGTCCTGCTCTGCTGGCACCTGGGCGAAGGCGACCAGATCGAATGGTGGCACGACCCGGAGGCTGGCTTCGCCGGCAGACAACCGCTCTAGCAAATAAGCCAAAGCCTGGAAAGCGGAGCGTTTGCCACGCTTTCTGCTTCCTTCAAATCCCTCCATGCTCTCACACTATCTAGTAGCCTCGTGAGGCCCAAATACAGTGTCTAGTATATTTTCTGGTTGACGGCTTAAAGTAGCTTCTGATAGTATCCGCCGCGACTCCGCAACGGGCTTGGGTTTACAAGCTTTTACCCTCCCGGCCCAAAGATGCAAATTTGACGGTTTTTATCGGAGGCTGTGCTTCGCTATGCAGTGTTCCTCATGCCGCGCCGTTTACTCTAACGGCTTAGAGATATGCCCACGTTGCAAGACTCCGGCATCGACAAACGACCCAGCGCCGGAGGCCGCCGCAGTCTCCTCCACAAGCGAAGAGAAGGGGGCGGGCGACTTCCTGAAGGAAGAACGCCGGAGCGACGCTTCGTCTGTAGAGATGAGCGCGCCGGCCGTCTCGACGCTGATAGAGTTTCCGGGCGCCGGGCGGGCCGCGCGCCCGCAGTGGCGCAAGCAGTTGAGCGAGCGTGTGCGCGAGATTCAAGAGCGGCGCGCGCGCGAGGCGGAAGAGGCCGCCAGGCGACCGCAGGAAACTACGCCGGCCGAGCCCACAGCGCCCCAGCTAGGGCTTGTGCCGCAGCCCGACGTGCCGGAGATCAACCCGCTTGTGGCGGCCGCGCTGCGACGCATAGAACGCGCCTACCAGCCTGCTTCTTCCGCGACGGCCACACGCACGCGCGGCGGGGGCGGCGCGGCAACGGCCGTCGCTCGCTTCGTAGAGGACGAGTACCAGCCGGAGCAGCGCACAACGCCTATAGAGGCGCAAGCGCCGCTGCCGAAACCCGAGAAGGCGCTCGCCGAAAAGCCGTCAGAGGCATCGCGCGGGCTCGTCGTAGTCTCTTCGCCGCCAGCCGCCGCCCGCGTGCAGACGGCCCAATCCGAGACCCGGCCTGGGCGCGCCGCTAAAATCCTCGACGATGCCGCGCTCGAAAGCCTGGGGGGTGCGGAAGACGCCGCGACGACGCTCGTCGTTGAGCCTTATGATGACCGTGGGGCTTTGCACCGCCGCGTCTTCGCATCAGTAGTGGACATGCTGGTCGTCGCCTTCGCCTCGTCGCCTTTCGCCGCCATCATCGAATTGACGAACGGCAATTGGGCGGACGCGCGCGTGGCGGCTTCGATGGGAGGCATCGTCCTCGTCATAATGTTTCTATACCTGACCGCCTCGACAGCGCTCTCCGGGCGCACCTGGGGTATGTCGCTAGTCTCTTTGCGCCCGGTCGATGCCGAGACGGGTCTGCCGCCGACGACCAGGCAAGCCGTTCTTCGCGCGCTTCTCTTCATGGGCTCGCTCCTGACGGCGGGCTTAGGGATTCTCTACGCGCTCTTTGACGCGGATGGCCGCGCCGCGCATGACCATTTCTCCGGCACCGTCGTCGTGCGCGAATAAGCCGAAGGAAGGCGAAAGTCAAAGGGTAAAAGGCAAAAGTGGAGAGCGCCTCTTTACTTTTGCCTTTTGCCTTTTTACTTTTACCTTCTGTAAAGAGCCGTGCACGAGCAAACCATCAGCCGCATCGTCCGCGAGATAAAGCCGCTGCTTGAGGGCCGCGCCCTGGGCAAGGTCTTTCAGTTGTCGCGCCTGTCGCTGGCCGTTGATTTTCGCACGGGCGACGGGCGCTATCTATTCCTGAGCGTCGAGCCCGCGAGCCCTCGCCTCTACATGATCGCGCGACGCATGCGCGACCTTGAAAAACAGTCTCAAGCATCTTCGTCCTTCATCTTCGCGATCCGTAAACATCTGGGCGGAGGGAGGCTTCTCTCGCTGACGAAGGACGAGGGCGAGCGGATAGTGCGTTTCTCATTCTCAGTCGAGGACGCCGTGGGGGCCGAGCGCAATCGCATGCTCGTGGCGCAACTGACGGGGCGGACGGCGAATATTCTGCTGCTGGACGAAGACGGCTAC
>DASQYE010000259.1:0-2721 GCA_035639355.1 Pyrinomonadaceae bacterium | reverse complement strand
ATCATAGGAGACCATGAGGGGAGCGGCTATCGCATGGCTAACGTAGCGCGCAGGCTGGAGGAGAATGTCGCGGGCGATTTTTACGTCGATTCGACCTGCATCGACTGTGACGCCTGCCGCCAGATTGCGCCGACCGTCTTTCGAGACCACGGCGACCAGTCGAGCGTCTATCGTCAGCCCGAGACGCAGGAAGAGACGCGGCTCGCTTTGATGTCCCTGGTGGCTTGCCCGACGGGCTCCATCGGCGCGACCCGTAAGCATGACATGCGCATAGGCATCGATGCCTTCCCTTCGCTCCTCGCCGACAACCTATATTTCTGCGGCTACACGTCCGAGTCCAGCTTCGGCGCGTGGAGCTATCTGATCGTGCGTCCTGCGCGCGACGGCGGAAACGTCCTGATAGACTCGCCGCGTTTCGCCGGGCCGCTCGTCAAAACGATAACCGCGATGGGCGGCGTCCGGACTATGTTTCTGACGCACCGGGACGACATTGCGGATCACGCCTCTTTCGCCAAAAAATTCGGTTGTCGCCGCGTGATGCACGCTGCGGACGGCGCTCTGCGGCTTGGCATAGAGCAGGTCATAGAGGGCGAAGCAGAGGTGCGGCTTGACGACGACCTGGTTGCTATTCCCGTGCCCGGTCACACGCGCGGCCACATGGTTCTTCTCTACAAGAATAAGTTTCTCTTCACCGGCGATCATCTGTCATGGTCTGTGCAAAGAGAGACGCTGACGGCCTTTCGCAGCGTCGCATGGTACTCATGGACCGAGCAGACGCGCTCTATGGAGAGGCTTTTGGATTACGATTTCGAATGGGTGCTGCCCGGCCACGGTCGTATACATCATGCGAGCGCCGCGGTGATGCACGCTCATCTACGGCGTTGTATAGAATGGATGAAAGCGACTCGTTAAGCTTTTTTAGCGCCCCCCACCTCCATCTTTCCCGTATCCGATTTGCCTTGCTTCAAAGCCTTTCGCGCCTCTTTTGCCAATTTCTGATATTCTCTGCATATGCTGTCCAATTCCTTTTCGTCCAGTTCCTCTAAATCCAGAAGCGCCGTGTGCGCTCCCTTGGTCACGCGAATCAGCTCGTCCAACTTCACCTGTATGGCTTCGGAATCCCTGTTCTGCGTATTCTGAATCAGGAACACCATGAGAAAGGTGACAATCGTCGTGCCGGTGTTGATGACCAGTTGCCAGGTATCGCTGAAGCCGAAGACGGGGCCGGAGATGGCCCAGATGATAATGGTTGATACGGCGATGAAAAAAGCCGTCGGGCGACCCGTCGCGTGCGCCGTCCATTTGGCGAAGCGAGTAAACCAGGATGTCGATTTCGAAGGTCTCATAACTCTCCTCTCTTGAACTTTGGAGATGGATGCAACTACTACTGAGCCCGCCGTGCGGCGGCATCCGTCTCCCGAACCCATTGCTCGACCCACGGCGAATCATTCCATATAACATGGGGCATTGAACAGCCTTAAAAGGCAGTGACTTGGTGACAAGTGGCGAGTGACAAGTTAGAATCAGTTTTTATCTTGTCACTCGTCACTCGTCACTTATAACTGTTTTATGAATCCCGAACGCATACGAAATTTCTCGATCATCGCGCATATAGATCACGGCAAGTCCACGCTGGCGGATCGGCTGCTCGAATTGACGGGCGCTCTGACGGAGCGCGAGATGTCCGCGCAGGTCTTGGACGATATGGACTTGGAGCGCGAGCGCGGCATTACGATCAAAGCGCACGCCGTGCGGCTCGACTACAAGGCGCAGGACGGCACGGCTTACGTGCTCAACCTGATCGACACGCCGGGGCACGTCGATTTCTCTTACGAGGTCTCACGTTCGCTTTCGGCCTGCGAGGGGGCGCTCCTGATCGTCGATGCGTCGCAGGGGGTCGAAGCGCAGACGCTCGCCAACACCTACCTGGCGATCGATAACAATCTTGAGATGATCCCGGTCATCAACAAAATAGATTTGCCGGGCGCGGAGCCCGACAAGGCGTTGGAGCAGATCGAGCACGTCCTCGGGCTGGAGACGCACAATGCCGTGCTGACGAGCGCCAAGACAGGGCTAGGCGTCGCGGAAGTTCTGGAAGCCATCGTGCGCGACGTGCCGCCGCCCATAGGCGACGGCGACGCTCCGCTCAAGGCCCTGATCTTCGATTCATGGTACGACTCTTACAGGGGCGTGATCGTTCTCTTTCGCGTCATAGACGGCTTCGTAAAGCCGGGGATGAAGATTCGCTTTTTCAATACGGGGCGCGACTACCAGGTGGAAACCCTGGGCGTGAATCGCCCGCGCCCGACCCCTATCGCCCGTCTCGGCGTGGGCGAGGTCGGTTTCCTCACGGCGTCCATCAAGGAGGTCGCAGACGTGCAGATCGGCGACACGATCACGGAGAGCGCGCGCCCCACCCTTGAGCCTTTTCCGGGTTTTCAGGAGATCAAGCCGATGGTCTTCGCGGGGCTCTACCCCGTGGATACGAACCAGTACGAGGAGCTGCGCGACGCGCTCGACAAGCTGCGCCTGAACGACGCCTCCTTCTTCTACGAACCCGAAAGCTCGGCCGCGCTCGGCTTCGGCTTCCGCTGCGGCTTCCTCGGCCTGCTGCACATGGAGATCGTGCAGGAGCGGCTTGAGAGAGAATTCAATCTCAATCTGATTACGACCGCGCCGGGCGTGCGCTATCTGGTGACGACCACGGACGGCGAGAAGCGA
>DASQYE010000258.1:0-7406 GCA_035639355.1 Pyrinomonadaceae bacterium | reverse complement strand
TCGCGCTTGAAGCGCGGGATACGCAGCACGTAGCCTGCGTCGTAGGTCTTAGTCTTCTGTATATCCTGAAAATCCACCTCGATGACCATCTCGGGCTCGATCTCAACGTGGCGACCGCGCGACGTGATTACTTTCGGTTCGAGCTTCGCCGTCAGCTCCTTCAAGGTCTCTTCGGAGAAGCCCGTGCCGACCTTGCCGACCGTTCTGAATTTGTCGCCATCGCTGACGGCGACGACCAGGCTTGAGAGCGTTCCGCGCCGCCGGCCAGAGCCCCAGATGCCGCCCACGACCACCACGTCCAGCGTCTCGAACGCGGGCTTGAGCTTCATCCAATTGTCCGTGCGGCGGCCCGGAACATACACGGCGTCCGGGTCTTTTGCCATCAAGCCCTCGTGCCCGGCCTTGATCGCCTGTTTGAAGAATCGCTCTTCGTCTTCGAGCCGGTCGGACTCAATCGCCTCCGTCATCTTCACGCGCTCGGTTGGCCGGAAAAGCTTCAGCAGTCGCCGGCGGCGCTCCGCCTGCGGAACATCCATCAAATCCTCGCCGTCATAATAGACCAGATCGAACAGATGCAGCACGAGCGGTATCTCTCCAGCCTTCTCTTCAATCCCGTGCTTGCGGCCCAGTCTCATCAGCACGGCTTGAAACGCCTGTTTTCTCGCAAGCGTCGGATCGTAGGCGACCGCTTCGCCCTCAAGAATAGCGTCGCCGCCCCTCCATGCTTTTCGCAAGGCGGCAACCACGTCCGGCATGGCTGCGGTATCGTCGTTCAGACGGCGCGAATAGAGTCTGATCTCCGCAGGGGAGGCGCGCTTGAGGTGAATCTGCAATCGCGCGCCGTCGTACTTGATCTCGAAGATGATAGGCTTGCCCGCCAGCGCCTCGAAAATATCCTCCGCGCGCTCTACCTTGTGCGCGTTCATGAACTGGTAGGGGCGAAACAGGGCGAGCCCAGTGCGCGCAAGAGCCTTTGGCCCGAGCGCCGCGCGCGAGGCTGCGAGACCTATATCGTTGCTCATCGCGTAGAGGTGCTCGACCTGGCCGGGCTCTACGTCGAACGCCACGGCGATGGCCCTGGCGAGCGCGCCGAAGCCCACTCCTATCCGCATCTGGTTGAGCACCATGCGCGTAAAATATTTCGCGCCCGTGGGCGTCGTGTGCGTGAAGACGTATTGAACCAGCCGCAAGCGATCATCATTATTGCGGGCGGCGCGATTCGTGCGCCGCCACAACTCCGCGACCGTGAGCGTGTCCGACCCCTTGAGATGACGCGCAACCACCTCGCTCATATCGCCCTCGTGCCTGACTTCGTCCTCGATCGAGGCCGCGTCCAGGCCCGAGATGAGCGCGAGCGCGGCGCGCAGAGTGCCGGGCCCGACGCCGAATTGGTCGGACAGTTGCGGGTCTACGGCCTCGCTCGCCGTGAAATGAGCAATCGCCGCGATGCTCCTCCCGTCGGCTTTGCGCAACAGGCTTGCGAGTATCTCGACGCGCTTCGGCTCGCTCTTTGCCTGCCGAATGAGTTCGTAGGTCTGTGCCAGCTCGGAAAATTTCATAATGCCCGTGCGGATCGTCGCCGGTTCTGAACGGATTGGAAAACGATAGCGCCGGAATCACATGCAAGTCGCCAGCCGTTAACATTTTATGTACGTCTTCGTACTGAACGGCGCTCCGGCGTGATGTTATCTTTTCGCTTCAGACCGGCTCCCTTTTGTTCCCTCTTTAACCCTTCGTCTACGCAGGCATGTCTTTTGAATAGAGCCGCAGGCGTCGGAATAATTACGGCTTGAAGTGAGTTGTAAGCGAACATGGGGCGATCATGTGTGTATGAGATGTAAGCATCGCACGGACGCCTCGTCGGGCAGTGTTCTTGCGTAGAGCCGGTAGGAGAGAGGTCGCGGGATGGGTCTTGAGACTTACCACAAAAAGAGAGATTTCAGGCAGACGCCCGAGCCTAAGGGGAAGGTCTCAAAGGTCAACCGGCATCGCTTCGTCGTACAGGAGCACCACGCCTCGAAGCTCCATTTTGATTTCCGGCTTGAGATGGGGGGCGTGCTCAAGTCGTGGTCTATTCCCAAAGGCCCGTCACTAGACCCAGCCGACAAGCGCTTCGCCGTGCCGACCGAAGACCACCCCGTAGAGTACCTGAAATTCCAGGGCCAAATCCCCGAAGGCAATTACGGCGCGGGGCGTCACATGATCTGGGACGCCGGGCGCTACGAGCTGACAGCGGGCCAGGAGGCGCTCGCGCAGCTTGAGAAGGGGCGGCTGAATTTCCGTCTTCACGGCGACAAGCTGCAAGGCGAGTTCAATCTAATACGTATGGGCCAGCGCGACGATCAATGGCTGCTCATCAAAAGCAGAGACGAATACGCGGAGCCAGGCTGGAAGCTCAAGCTGCTGCTTGACGAGGGCGGCGGCGGCGATGGCCGATCGAAGGCCGGGGCGAAGCGAAGCGAGCGCAGGGTCAAAAGGGCCGTCAAAAAGATCGGCGCGAAGGCGACGGATGAAAGCAGGGCGATCGCGGCCACACGGTTCTTCAAAGCGAAGGAGCTGAGCGGAGACGCGTTTATCAAGACGGGGCGGGAGGTCATCGCGCTCACCCACCTGGACAAGGTCTACTGGCCCGAGGACGGCTACACCAAAGGCGACCTCATAAAGTATTACTACGAGGCGTCGAAATATATTCTCCCGTATCTGAAAGATCGCCCGCTGATTATGAAGCGTTACCCGAACGGGATCGAGGGGCCATCCTTTCATCAACATGATGTCAACGAAGTGCCCGAGTTCGTGACGACGGCGAGGCTCTCGGTCGAGGAGGGGCACGAGGTCGATTACATCCTGGGCGATAATGCGGCGACGCTCATCTACATGGCGAACCTCGGCGCGATAGAGCGTCATCCCTGGCACTCGCGCCTGAAAAACCTGGACCATCCGGACTGGCTAGTCTTCGACCTTGATCCCGGAGAGGGCATCGCCTTCAGCACCATCTGCGAGCTTGCGCTCGGCGTCAAGGACGTGCTCGCGCGCCTGGGGCTGGACTGCTATGCGAAGACTTCTGGCTCAAGAGGGCTGCACGTCTACGTGCCCGTGCGTCCGCGCTACAGCTACGCGCAGGTGGCGGATTTCGCAGAGCGCGTGGCCCGGCTTGCGGCCGCAGAGCACGCTCGGATTGCGACCGTCGAGCGTTCTTTGAAGAATCGAAAGCGCGGGCAGATATACCTGGATCACATGCAGAACGCGCGCGGCAAGTCTGTCGTCGCTCCTTATTCGGTGCGGCCAAAGAGGGGAGCGACCGTTTCAGCGCCGCTCGATTGGAGCGAGGTCGAGGGGCGCAAAATCACCATTCAGGATTTCCACATCAGGAACATGGTTCAGCGCGTCGCGCGCAAAGGCGATCTGTTCAAGCCCGTCTTGGGCGGGAAACAGGGATTGGACGAAGCTATAGAGAAAGCCAGGGAGCTGTCTGGAAAATAGGGGCGCGGCGCAGAGCGTAAGCGCCGGGGTCAAACCTGATCGAACAATAAGGGGGATGAGATGGCGGATAAAAAGGGATCGAGGGGGCGCGAGTTGATAGACACGGGCACGGACAAGCGTTACGTGCGCAGGGACGCGGAGGGGAAGTTTGACGAGGTGGATGACGTGGGCCGCTCTCTGGCCCAGGACGTGAAGAGGAAGGCGAAAAAAGAGGTCCCTTCGGGCCAGGGCGACCGTGGAGACCGGAAGCGTAGCTAAAGGGAAAGCGCCCGCGCCGCCGACCGGAAGATTTTAATGCTAACCGATCGATAATCCGGGTCGCGCCGTTCGGCTCCGTTTGAAATCAGGATGCTTGACCGGCACGTCGCCGGTCAAGCATCCTGCGCGTATTATGAATCTCTCGACGCAAATAGTGTGGCTGTTCCTATCGCCTGCATCGCCTGGACGGTGACGCACGAAGAGATTTTTCGCGAGCCGCGTGAATACTGCATCAATCGGAGCAAAAATTGTCGCGGACTGTTACAGCGCAAGTTCTTTTACCTGTTCACGTGTGAGTACTGTTTCAGCCACTACGTGACGATTCTTTTCCTGGCACTGACCGATTACAAGCTGCTTTATGCGGACTGGCGCGGTTATCTGATCGGCGGCTTTGCGCTCGTCTGGGTCGCCAACCAGTACATGAGCATCTACAATCGCCTGCGCCTGGACATCAAGAGCGAGCGCGTCGAGATCGAGACCAAGGAAGTCGTCCGTGACAAGGCGAAAAACGGGGCGGACGGCTCGAAGGCCCGAAAAGATCAGCCGAGCCCTCAAGCTTGAGCGCGCCAGAATTCGCAATCGTACAGACCGAAGATCGATTCGTTCCCTAAAATTGTTTTCCACAAACCCCCCTAACTGAGTTCCGGCGGTCGAGCCTCTTCGTAAAGCAGAAGGCTCAAAAGAGTCCAGGGAGGTATTCGTACAGATGGGCAGTAGTGCAATAGAGCGAGCCGGGTCGGGTTTCAAAGTTGAATGCGCCTGGTGCGGCATCGTCATACGTCGCAGCAACGTCAAGGATTCTCGCGGCATGTGTCTTAAATGCTATGCGCGCATGTTGAGCGAGCACGGTCGATCGCATGAGCAGGGTCGTATGCCGCATTGGGCCAGTGATCGGTAGAGCGGGATATTCTTTCCTCTTGAGAAAGGCGGCCCGGTAGGCCGCAGTACATGAAATAAGAGACTTCGCGGGAAGGGCTACGTTGAATGGCTACGAAAGGTAAAGAGAGCGCCGCCGGTAAAAAGAGCGGGGGCGGCAAGGCTGCGGGCAAGAAAGGGCGCGGCACTACTTCATCCGGGCGCGGCGCGTCAAAAAAGGGTGCGACCGGCAGCCGCAGGGGCGCAGGCGGTCGCACCCTTGAAGAGCCTAAGTCGCCGCTTCCCGCGCAGCATCAGGATAAGCCTGGGCTCGAATCGAAGCTCGACCCGCGACCGAGGTTTGAAGCTCCTCTCTATAGGGGCTCAGACAAGCTGCGGGACAAGGTCGCGCTCGTCACGGGCGGCGATTCCGGCATAGGCCGCGCCGTCGCCGTCCTCTTCGCGCGCGAGGGCGCGGACGTGTCGATCATCTATTTACCTGAAGAGCAACAGGACGCCGAAGAGACGGGCCGCGCCGTCGAAGGCGAAGGCCGGCGCGCGCTGCTCATCCCCGGCGATGTCACCCGAGCCGAGTTCTGTCGCCGGTCGGTCGAGCAGACGGTCGAGGAATTCGGGCGGCTGGATATTCTGGTCAATAACGCCGCCTTCCAGCAGCATCAGAAAAGAATAGAAGACGTGTCCGAAGAGCAATGGGATCGCACGTTTAAGACAAACATCTACGGCTACTTTTACATGGTGAAGGCGGCGCTGCCGCACCTGAAAAAGGGGAGCGCCATCCTTAATACGGGCTCGATCACGGGTCTGGAGGGAAGCAAGGAATTGCTCGATTACTCCGCGACGAAGGGCGCGATTCACGCCTTCACGAAATCGCTGGCGCAGAATCTGGTTGAGCGCCGCATACGCGTCAACTGCGTCGCCCCCGGCCCTGTCTGGACGCCGCTCAACCCTTCTGACAAACCCGCGAAAGAGGTGGCAGAGTTCGGCGGCGATACTCCCATGAAGCGGCCCGCGCAGCCCGAAGAGATCGCCCCGGCTTTCGTCTTTCTGGCCTCTGAGGCCGATTCCAGCTACGTCACGGGCGAAATCATTACCCTTCTCGGCGGCGATACGACCGCCGGATAGAACGTCCGACCCTGCCCGGCGCGCGGGCTCTGCTATAGACGGCTCCGCGAAAATAGAGCCCGCCCCGACACGGGTCGTTGACCCTAAAGGGCGGCAGAGGCACGCGCCGGGGCCGCCGTAGGGGAATTATATGTCTTGCCTCCGCCCTCAGGCCGCCGCTGCTATCGCGTCCCCTCGTTCAAAGCCTCTTTTTCCGCTCGCGGGCGCGACGGACGCCAATTAATCCTTGCCTGAAAGCAGTTGTCGCGCTAACATAGCCTCGTGCCGAGGTTTAACTCGCACTATCTAGGGTTTAACCACAAAGCTTGTCAATTTTTTAAGACGCTCCAGGGATTTTCCGATGATGTTGATCCAGCGTCGATGGCAACTAACCGATCAAGCCTACAACGCTTAACTGTCAAGAATTCGCGCGTCCTCCTTTTCATACAGTAATGTTCGTCCGATCGGATTCAGAGCAGAACTGTCTCGCACGCGGCGAGTAAGGCCACGGCCTTTAAATCAAGTGTTAGCTTATGAAGCTGATCTGCCCCTGGTGTCAGTATGAAGCTTTTGTAGACGCCGCATCCGTTTCTGCCGGCGAGGAAGTGGTCTGTGCCCGCTGCGGCGGGTCGCTTCGTCACCTTCTCTGGGGAGGCTCTCAACTCTCAGCTCTCACGACTGCCACCGCCAACACCAACGCCGCCGCCGCCCCCGCTGCTGCTGCGCTTGTCAACCAACGTATTATGGAAAATCAGAACGGCTACGCCCCAAGCGCCGAAACAGGATTTGAAGACGTGCTCGACATACCGGGCCCGCTTCGACCCGCTCAAGAGACGAGCGATCAAGCGCTCGTGCTCGAAGATGTCATTCCCGTGCAAGACCTCTCGGCCGCTGCTGAGCCGATCGAGCCAGGAATGCACGGCGACGATGAGCAGTCGGACGCTTCCGAGGCATTCGAGCAGGAGGACGCGCATCATTCATTGATAGACTCGCCCACGGCGTCCCTTCAGGAAAAGGAGGGGCAGGCGGGGCCGGAAGTCGCCGGCGCGCCCGAAGCAGCTTCATTCGATTACGAAGGGAGTCGCGCCTGGTTGAGAGTCGCGCCGCTGCTCTTGCTGGGGGCCGCGCTGGTCTTCTTCGCGCTCTACTATCTGGGCAACAGGGTCGGCGGCGGGCCTCAAACCCGGAACGCCGCCACGAGCCCCGCGACGCCCGAGACGCAGAGCGCCGCGACACAAGGTAGCGCGCCCGCAGCGGTCGAGAGCGCGCCCGAAGCATCGCAAACGACGAGCAGTAGCGCCGACGACAATGCCGTCAGCAACGTCCCCGTCGTCGCCGAAGTCGCGCCGCAAACGCAACCCGAGAATAAAAAAGTAGAACCGGCGAGGAATGAATCAAGGCCCGCGAATGAATCAAAGCCTGTTGCTGATGCGCCGCAGCCTGCGCCTGCCGCCAGTGCTCCGGCCGCTCCCGCGCCAGCAGATCAAGCGGCGGGCAATTACACAATCCAGGTCGGCTCCTATAACGACGCCGCGCAGGCCGACGAGCGGGCCGGGCGATTGCGGGCCAACGGCGTAGAGGCGCGCGTCGTCAAGGCCGAAATCCCTCGCCGGGGAACCTGGTATCGAGTCCAGACCGGACGCTTCGCCAGCCAGGAGGAGGCGACGCGCCGCGCCGCCGAGCTTAAAGGC
>DASQYE010000257.1:0-4824 GCA_035639355.1 Pyrinomonadaceae bacterium | reverse complement strand
AATGGCGACCCAGGTTGAAGCGAAAAGCAGCAGCAGCGTCATCAACCCTAGCGTTGACAGGCCCAGGAGGCGCACCTTTCGCTGCCTCGCCACCAGTTTGCTGTATTCGCTCTCCCATCCGGCCGTCAACTCGCTCAGGTTGGAATCGTTGCGGCGCGCGGGCGCGACGATCAAATACCGCCCGCCGCTTAAAGCGAGCGCGACGGCGTCATAACCCCTGCCGTCCATAAGCTTCGGGTCGCTCCCGTGCGAGCTGCGCGCGACCTCTATGGCTTGCTCCAGCTCCTTTCGCTCGGCGGCCGAAAGCGTAGACCGGCTCCTGGCGATCACTTCCCCGCCCGGCGAGATCACCTCTATTGCCGCCAGCCGGCCGTTCTCGACTAGGCGAGAGAGCACCTTCTCGTCGATCAAGCCGGGCTGTTCCTCTATGAGCACGGCGAGCATCGAAGCCGCCTCGCGAAGGCTGCGCGTCTGATCCAGGTTGGCCTTCTGCTGCACCTCCCTGGCCTCCTTAACCACATCTTCGGGCAGTCGATAGAACCATTTCTCAATCGAACGGTTGAGGAACAGGTAAGAGAAAACGGCCATCGCCGTGATCGGCAAAAGGCTGACGGAGATGAAATAGACGATCAGGCGCGTCTTGATCTTAGAGCCGAGCTGGCGCTCGCGCCTCTCTCTTCGCAGCTTCAAAAGGCTGCGCACGAAGATGAAGGCGAAGACGATGAAGGCAGCGAAATTGAGCGACGAGAGCGCGTAGAGCAGCAGTGTGTCGGAGGCGGTGTCTGGCGGAACGACCGTCCACACGCCGAAGGCCTGGAGCGCGATGAGCATGGACAGAAGCAATAGAACCAGCCCGCCAAGCAGCCACGGAGTCGTGCGACGGCGCGCACCCGCCGCTCCCCTCTCCTTCCCGCCTCCCTCTTTTACGAATCGGTCGCCCATGATTCTCGTATGCTCTGCCTGAGTTTATCATACGTTCAGGCGGCGCGCGCGCGCGTGTACGCGAGGTGCGAGTATCCATCGCCTTCGGTTAGAATAGGCCGCGAAGCGTTCAGCCCGTTTTCCATCGAGTCAACACCGGATGGCATCTTTCAATCTTTTCTACAACGAGTGGGGCCGCCTGCGCAGCGGTTGGCGGCTGCTGATCTTCGTGGGCCTCTACGCGGTCGCTTTGCTGCTGCTCGGAAGCCTGTTTCAAATCGTGCTGTCGCTTATTCCCGGCCAGGCGGCGCAGCCGTTCCTGGACAGCGCCTGGGGATGGGCCATACAGGCATTGATACTGTTTATCCCGGCCGCCGTGGTCGGCTGGTTGTGCGGCGCGGTGCTCGAAGGCTTGCCGTTTCGCGCGCTCGGCTGGGCGCTCCATCGAGGCTGGCTGCGCGATCTATTGGTCGGCTCGCTCATAGGAGCAGCATCGCTCGTGCTGGCGGGAGCGATAGCGGCCGTGCCGGGAGGGTTCAGCTTCACGCTCGCGGCCGCAGCGATGTTGCCCGCAGTGGCGAAGACCCTGCTCGTCTCCGCCCTGATTTTCATCCTCGCGGGCGCTGCCGAAGAGGTATTGTTTCGCGGCTATGCTTTACAGACGGTGTTGCGCTCCTGGCCCGCGTGGGTGGCGCTTCTTCCCTCGTCGCTGGCTTTCGCCTATGTTCACCTGGGCAATCCGAATACGGTGCGCGGGTTCACCTTCGTCAATACGGCGCTGGCGGGCGTGTGGCTGGCGGTCGCCTACCTGCGCACGCGCAGCCTTTGGTTTCCGCTCGGCGTGCACTGGTCTTGGAACTGGACGATGGGAGCGGTCGTCGGACTTCCCGTCAGCGGCATCAACGAGATCACGCCCGCGCCTTTGATGCGGGCCGTAGATCAGGGCCCGGCGTGGCTCACTGGCGGCTCATACGGCATCGAAGGCGGGGCCGCCTGCACCCTGGTACTACTGCTTTCGACTCTCTTCATCTGGCGCACGCGCCTCGTTTCGGCGACCGAAGAGATGAGGAGCCTGACGGAGAAAGAGAACCCGAACCCGGAACGAAGGCCGCAGTTGGGAATCAACGAGCCTCAGATGGGAATCGACGAGCCTCCGGCCGACTACGTGCCGCCCTCGCCTTAAAAGCTTTTGCGCCCTTCGGTCGCGCTCATCAAGACGCCGCCGTCGGAGAACCCTCGCTCGAATCGGCGTCCTCGTTTGTTAACGATTGCAGCAATGCGCTCGTCCTTATGAACAGATGGCAATTTCGCGGCGAGACGCGCCAGAGGCGGGCGATTAAAGCTTAGGCACGACTTTTATAATCCAGAACATTTCCTTTGCGACGGGCGTTTGAGCGATTACAGGGCTTTGACGGCCTGCCACGGCACTCGACGCTGATACAAAGCAGAGTCCTGAGATCAACCGCTCAAAACCGATTCAGAAAAATCGATGTCCAAAGATAAAGAGGCGGAAGTCCTGAAGTCGCAAGCCGTGCCGTTCGCAGCGTCGCAGGGCCCTAACTTAGAGCGCCTCGCGGGCCATCCGGTCGAGCTAAGCGAATGAGCGAGGTCGAGGCAATCGCAGACTTATTTCCGATCGGCGACGGGCGTCAGAGCGCGGCGGCAACGGCGTCCGCGACCGCCCCCGCAGCCGTCAACGCGAGATCACCACAGGCCGCGCTGGTCGAAGCCGTCAGGCGCGGCGACCAGACCGCTTTCGGGCGTCTTTACGATCTTTACGGGCCGATGGTGCACGGCATCTTGCTGGCGCGCGTGCCATGGGTCGAGGTGGACGATCTTGTTCAGGAAGTGTTTCTGCACGCCTTCAAAAGGCTGCACACCTTGCGCGACGATAATGCCTTTGGCGGATGGCTCGCCATGATTACGCGCAATCGCGCGATAGATTATCACCGCCGCTCGCGCGAGATGGAGGAGCTGCCGCTGGATTTGGCCCAGGCGGCGAGCCCCTTGGACGCGGAAGCGACCGAAGCTATAGCCTTGATTCGCAACCTGCCCGAAGCCTATCGCGAGACGCTTATCCTGCGCTTTGTGGAGGGCATGACCGGCCCGGAGATAGCCGAACGCACGGGTCTGACTCCGGCCTCGGTGCGCGTCAACCTGCATCGAGGGATGAAGCTTCTGCGCGAGAAGATGGGAGTGATGGAGAAGTCATGAGAGATGATTACCTGTGGGATCGCTCCGGCGAACCAGACCCCGAGATAGAGCGACTGGAAAGCGTGCTCGGCAGGCTCGGTCATCAACCGCGCCCGCTCGATCTGCCGGTCGCTCTCCCGCGCCGACACTTCTTTCACGGTCTGGCGGCCGCCGCAGTCGTCCTGATCGTTCTGGCCGGCGGCCTGTGGCTCGCATCGCGCCCCGCGATAGATGACGCGGAAGATCATCCGAGGCTCGTCATCGCCAGGCCAGTGCCTTACTTGCTGTCCGAGCTGAAACTGCCCTCCTCTTCTCTGCCCGGCATCATCGAGGAAGCCGGAACGGGCGAGCAGGCTGCGCCCGTAAATTCACCCCTGGCCCGGCGAGTGAAGAATCTACGGAAGCCGAGCGTAGAGAAAGAGTCCGCCCCCGTCCCTTATGTGGCGAGGAGAGGACGGCCCAACCCCACGGATCAGGAGATCATGAGAGAGGGCGAGAAGGCCAAGGATCAACTCATGCTGGCGCTGCGCTTCGCCAGCAGCAAGCTCAACCTCGTGCAGAGGAAGATTCGAGTTAACAAAGAGAGCGGGCCAGCGTCTTAAACTCTGGAATTTTGGTAGACGAAACGGAGCGGTTATGAAATCAATAGCGGTCGTATCAACCAGGCTCATCCTCTTCTCATTAGTGCTGAGCGTCTGCGCGGGCGTGACGGCCTTCGGGCAGAGCGCCAGATTGCAGCTCGGCACTCTGGATAGGCTGGAAACCGTCGCCGAGCAGACCGTAGACGTGACGGTCGATCAGAAGGTGCTCCAACTGGCGAAGATATTTCTGTCCAGATCGAAGAAGCCCGACGAGCAAAAGGTCAAGGAATTGATCGGCGAGATAGAGGGCATCTACGTCAGGCATTTCGTCTTCGAGAAGCCCGGTCAATACTCCCTGGCCGACGTTGAGCCTATACGCTCGCAGCTGAACAACCCCTCGTGGTCGAGGATGGTTAACGTTCGCAGCAAGCGACGCGGCCAGAACATAGATGTCTATACGATGATTAACGGTAATAAGATCGGCGGGCTGGCCGTCATCGCCGTCGAGGATAAGAAGCTTACGGTCGTTAATATCGTCGGGCCGATCGACCTGGAGAAGCTGAGCCAGCTGGAAGGAAGCTTCGGCGTCCCGGCGCTCGACATCGATGACACGGATGACAAGTCGCAGAAGGAGTAGCCGGCTATGACGAAGCTGAAAAGATTGCTCATACCGCTGCTCGTTCTGTCAGCGCTGCTTTCATTATCTTTTGCGACGGCGCGCGCCGAAGACCGCGAGTTCAAGGCGATCGCCGCACATCTGACGACCCGCTACCAGGCCAAACGCAAGCGCATTCCCTTCCTTGGCCTGGCGAACCTGGTCGTCAAGATGGTGCGCCCAGCGGGCGTGAAAAGCTTCAAGGTGGCGATCTTCGAGAAACTGAATCACTCCGCAGACATTAATCACGCCGAGCTAAACACGGTGATTCGCGGCGCGCTGGACGAAGAGTGGCAGCCGCTCGTTAGAGTCTTTTCGCGCAAAAAGGGCGAGCAGGTTTTCGTCTACGTCAGAAACGAGGGCGAGAATATGAAGCTCATGGTCGTCACCCTTGAGCAGAGCGAAGCTTTCGTCGTGCGCGTCAAGCTCAGCCCCGCCAGGCTCGCAAAGTGGATGGAAAACCCTCAGATTCTA
>DASQYE010000256.1:0-3438 GCA_035639355.1 Pyrinomonadaceae bacterium | reverse complement strand
GAACATGTAATCGGAGTGGCCCTGTCCCTGTCCGAGTTCATCCAGGAGTGCCGAGCCCGACCCGCCTAGCAAGTCTGCGCTAAAGACCAGCTTCCCGGAATCGTCCCAAACATTCAAGGTCAGGTTGTTGAGCTGTATGGCTTGCAGATTATTCTCGTTGATGTCGAAGAAAATGCGCACGTCGCTGGCTTGTGTAATGCCAAGCTGGGCGAACGTGAAAGTCTGTGTGTTGCCCCCTCTTGTCGCCGTAATCTGTCCGGCGGTAGCCTGAACCACATCGCCATTTGGAGTGTAGCGTACCTCACCGGCCTCCACGGTCGAGTTGCCCGGATGAGGGCGCAGCGAGAGAATATGCTCTGCTCGATCATCGCCACAGCCACGGCCTACGCCGGCGGGGAAGCAGGGATTCGGCCCTAAAAGTACAATGCCGTCGGCGAAGGCGCTCGTGCTCGCCATAGCCATAATGACGAGGGCTCCGAAGCTGAGCGCTATTTTGGTGAAAAACTTTTGCATCGTTGATTCCTCCTAAAACTTAACCTTAAATAAGATTGCTGTGCGCCGCCAGCCGCCCGTCCGAGCGGCCAACCTCTTTCCTTTCCGCACTTAGTAAAAGCCTAATGGCGAAGCTCCTCCAGAATTATATGTAGTGAACAATCTTTCCGGGCCGAATCGAGAGATATTATTTGAGCCTCGACTACAAACCAAAATCGGCGTAAGGGTTTAGCCTTACGCCGATTTGCGCAATTAAGATTAAGGATTTACAACTGTGCGGGAGTTCTAGGGGAAACTACTTCCTTACCCTGACCGTCTAGCTACTCTTTCACAGTTTTGCGCCTTCTCCTGACCTTTGCCGCGAGTCCGGCCAGGCCGGTTCCCAATAACAGCATAGT
Source organism: Pyrinomonadaceae bacterium (assembly GCA_035639355.1). Lineage (GTDB taxonomy): Bacteria > Acidobacteriota > Blastocatellia > Pyrinomonadales > Pyrinomonadaceae > DASQYE01. The sequence goes on along the minus strand of DASQYE010000256.1, from coordinate 2,548 downwards.
CGTCGGTTCAGGAACCTGGTTGCCGCAGTTGGTGCATTTGCCGCCATGGCCGACATCGCTGTCCGGGTTGGTATTAAGCGACTGGAAGCGTACGTAGACCGCATCGGCAATCTGCTGCTGCGTGAGACCAGTGAAGTTACCGTTGATGGTGAACGTGGCACTGGTATCCCCGGGCTGCACTCCCTTGGGCGGATTGCTCCCGGCAAAGTTATTAGCGTGCGTGACCATCGCGAAATCAAGGGTCACACCGTTGAATTGCGGGATGTTGCCGGCATTGGTCGAGAAGCTAAAGAGTTGGCTGCCGGGCTGAGGAGTGGGCACGATAGAGGCGAGTGTGTAAGTCCCCGTCCCAGGCAGATCGAAACCGACGGCTCCCACCACACCGCCGCCGCCGGTATTGGTGATGGTGAAGGAAAGCTGGGAGTTCGTCAGCGACGTAATGGTTAGAGTGGCTGTAGCGTTAGGATTAGAATTGCCGACGATTGTGAAGCTATCAGCACGAGCCGTTACGGCCGAGCCGACGACCAAGATGATAAAACTCGCCAGGGCAATGCCTATCTTACGCAGGTATAGGTTCTTGGACATCGAGAAATTCCCCTTTTCTTGAACTCTTTTGTCGATTCGTATCAAATCAGGACCGATATCGCCGAATCGGAGCGACAAATAGACAAAACAGGATGTTTTCAGCCCGCCCGCACGTAAATTGTCTTGATCCCTTGCGGTAAGGAAAAGAGCAATTAATACGCCTTTCCAGAAAATTGAGCGCCGATGCTAGTAACGGGAGCCACTCTTTTAACGCAAAACCGGGGAAAAGGCCAGAAAAATTTTCACCCCTTGAGGGCGGCTATCCTTTAGGTCTTCGCAGGAGGCGGGTAAAGCGCCCGATGACCATCCGCGCTTCGGGCAGACCGAAGGCGTAGGTGAGCGCAAAATAGAGCAGGCCGTAAGCGCCCAGTACGAATGCGGCGACGATGACGGGGTGGCGCGCACCTATGGCAAGCTTGACGCCCCAGCCGAGCGCGGCGCTCAGGCCCGCGGCCCCCCAGAGCTGCGCTACGAACGGTGTGGGCAGCCCCGTCCGGCCGATACGGCGATTGAGCGTGCGCCGCAGCAGCGCAAATTCTACCCAGCCCGAGACGCCCGCCGAGGCCGTCAGCCCGGCCGCGCCCCATTGTTGATCTATCCCTAGCAGACGCGGCAGCGGAATCGAGCACAGGTAGCCTAGTACTATGGTCAAAAAGACACGCAGGGCAGCATAGCGCAGCGGTGTACGCGTATCGTGCAGCGCATAATAGGTCGAGGAGTAAAGCCTGCCCAGCGTGGAGGCCAGCAGCCCCACGCTCGACCCGGCGAGTATGGCCCACACGTAGAGCACGTCGTCGTGCTGGAATTTCCCGGTCTGGTAGAGAGCGCCCGTCATGACATCTCCGAGCGCCAGAAAACCCATCGCCGAGGGCACTATAAAAAAAGCTATCTGGCGGAGTCCCGCATTGAGACGCTGGCGCAACTGCGCCGTGACCTGCTCGGCGCTTCCGACGGCGCTGGACATGGCGGGCAGCTCGGCGGCCGAGACGCTCATCCCGAACAGGCTGACCGGGAGCGTATAAAGGCTCTGCGTGTAGGCGAGCGCCGCGACCGCGCCCGTGCCGAGCCAACTCGCCAGCCACGCATCTACGAAAGCGCTGATCTGTACCACCCCGCGACTGACGAAGACGGGCAAAAAGTTTCTTATTACGGTGCGGACATTTGCCGTCGCTACGTCCAGTACGGGCCGCAATCCCTTGACGAGCTTAAAGACAACCGGAAGCTGCACGGCGAACTGCAAGCCGCTGCCTAGAACCGAGCCCCAGGCGACCGCCTCGGCCAGCGGGAATAGTTCCATGCGGCGGCCGAACCCTATCAGAGAGGCTATGATCGCCAGGTTCCAGACGACCGGCGCAGTGTAGGAGAGAAAGAAGCGACGATGGCTATTGAGGACGCCCAGACACCAGGCCGAGAGCACTAGCAGGCCCGCGCCCGGAAAAAATATCTTGACGAGACGGATCGTCAGCTCGCGCTTCTCGCCCTCGAAACCGGGCGCGATCAGGCTTATCAGGTAGGGTGTTGTCAAAACGCCCAGGAGCACGACTACAGATGTCACCAGCGCCAGCACGGACAGCACGGCGCTCGCCACACGCGTCGCCTCCTTACGGTCATCGTGCGCGAGCAGCCTGGCATAGACGGGGATAAAAGAAGCGGAGAGCGCGCCTTCGCCGAAGATGTTCTGAAGAAAGTTTGGAATCCTGAAGGCGGCGTTGAAGGCGTCGGCCGCGTCCGATGTGCCGAAGTAATGGGCGAAGACGCGCTGGCGCACGAGCCCTACGAGGCGGCTAAGCAGAATGCCCGCGCCGACGAGAATGGCATGCTTGCTGGTGCTGCCGCTGCTCCGCTTGCGTTCGGCTTGCGCCGTCGCCTGTTCGCCGGGCGATTCACCTCCGGCCGTGCCGACGGGAATCTCCGTCTCTCCGGCGATCACGCTCGCGTCGTCGCGCTCAGGAGTCTCTTTAAC
>DASQYE010000255.1:0-5919 GCA_035639355.1 Pyrinomonadaceae bacterium | reverse complement strand
CTGCGTTGCCATCTGTTTTTCCTTATAAAAGTGATGAGCGACGAGTCAGGGACGAAAAGCAAATCCTCTCAGGCCCAGGACCCAGGCGCTCGCGTGACTGCTGACCCGCTTAATCCAGGTATGCTACTTCGCGCACCGCAGCGACGAGCTGTTCGACGCCGGGGATCGCCAGTTTCTCAAGATTCTTGGCGTAGGGCATGGGCACGTCCGCGCCCGACAGGCGGCGCACGGGGGCGTCCAGGTAATCGAACGCGCACTCGCTGATCTCGGCGCTCAGCTCCGCGCCGACGCCGCAGAACGGATGCGATTCTTCCGCGATGACGACGCGATTGGTCTTCTTGACGGACTTGACGATCGTTTCGATATCGAGCGGGCGGATCGTGCGCGGGTCTATGACTTCGCAGGAGACGCCCTGCTTTTCCAGCTCTTCGGCGGCCTTCAAGGCGACGGGGACCATAAGGGAACGCGCCACGATAGTCGCATCGGTTCCCTCGCGCTTTACGTCCGCGACCCCGAGCGGGATCGTAAAATCATCTTCGTCCGGGACTTCGCCCTTATTGCCGTACATCCTCTCCTGTTCGATGAAGATGACTGGATTGTCATCGCGGATCGAAGACTTCAAGAGACCCTTGGCGTCGGCGGGGGTTGAGGGCATCACCACCTTGAGGCCCGGAAAATATGCGTACCATGATTCGAGCGCCTGCGAGTGCTGCGAAGAGACCTGATAGGCCGAGCCGCCTGGGCCGCGAAAGACGATCGGGATGGTAAACTGGCCGCCCGACATGTAGCGCATCTTGGCCGCCGAGTTGATGATCTGGTCGGTCGCCAGGATCGAAAAATTGAAGGTCATAAACTCTACCACGGGGCGAAGACCCACCATCGCCGCGCCGACCCCCAGCCCCGCAAATCCAAGCTCCGTGATCGGCGTATCAATCACGCGTTTTTCGCCGAACTCTTCCAGCAATCCCTTCGTGACTTTGTATGCTCCCTGATAGGCCGCGACCTCTTCGCCCATCAGAAAAACATTCTCATCGCGCATCAGCTCTTCACGTAAAGCCTGGTTGAGCGCCTCGCGCATGGTGATGACTGCCATATACACCTCGGTGACGAGTGACTCGGTGACAAGTGACGAATCCGTTGGACAAGCATTTAACTTGTCGCTCGTCACTTGTCACCGGGTCACTGATTTGAATAAACGTCTGTGTAAAGCTCTTCGGGCGCGGGCTCCGGGCTCTCCTCGGCGAACTTAACGGCGCGCTCGACCTCTTCGCGGACACGGTTCTCGACCTCTGCGAGACCCTGGTCGTCAAGCACGCCCTGCTCTTTAAGGCTCGCTATGAAGAGCTTGATGGGGTCGCGCTCCTGGTGCTTCTCGATCTCGGCGCGCGTGCGATAGTTGCCCGGATCGGACATAGAGTGGCCCATGAATCGATAGGTGCGGACTTCCAGAAGGGTCGGTAGATACTGCTTGCGCGCGCGCTCGACCGCACGCTCGACCGCCGCGCGCACGGCGAGCACGTCCATCCCATCGACAAACTCGCCCTCAAGGTCGTAGGCGTCAGCCTTCTGCGAGACATCCTGCAAGGACATAGCGCGCTCAAGCGACGTGCCCATCCCGTACTGGTTGTTTTCGCAGATATAGATGCAGGGAAGCTTCCAAAGCTGGGCCATGTTCAGGGATTCGTGAAATGCGCCCTGGTTGACGGCCGCCTCGCCGAAAAAGCAGAGCGTCACCCGATCCGTGCCCTTGTATTTAGAGGCGAAGGCGATGCCCGTGGCCAGCGGTATTTGCCCGCCGACGATGGCGTGACCGCCCAGAAAATTCACTCCCGCGTCGAAGAGATGCATCGAACCGCCTTTGCCTGCGGAGCAGCCGCCGGCCTTACCGTAAAGCTCGGCCATCACCTCGTCCGGCGACATGCCCTTGGCTAGAGCGTGCCCGTGGTCACGATAGCTGGTCAGCACGTAATCGTCCTCGCGCAACGCCGAGAGAGCGCCGACGGCCACGGCCTCCTGTCCGATGTATAGATGGCAGAAGCCGCCGATCTTTCCAAGGCTGTAGGCTTCCGCCGATTTCTCCTCGAAGCGGCGAATGAGCACCATTTGATAGAGCATGTGCAGAAGCGTCTCGCGATCAATCTCTTCGATGCGGCTCTTCTGCTCCTCTTTGCGCTCTTCGTGCTCACGGCTCAGGACTTCCGGACTCGCCTCAGCCTCCGCCGCCGCAACATCGTCGATGACGCCCGCCGAGCCAGATTGTTTCTGATCGGAGCCGGATTTAGCTTGGATGGCTTGTTTGTTCATAAAATTGTTCTTCGGGTCGTCGGCCGGGCTCGGTCGCGCGCTCTCGCTCATAAAAGTCGCTTCAGAGAGCGCGGAACCGAACGGGACGCGCCTGCAAATAATACTGTTAAAGCCGGATTCTAATGTGCCGGATTATACGCGAGAAAGCGATGCGCGTGCAAAAGCGCGCGCCGAAAAAAGCGAAAAGGCGCACACTGCTTCGCGAAGCGGTGTGCGCCTTTTCCCCAGACGGGAAGCGTCGGCCGAAAGATTAACGGAAGTTGTCTATGGACGATGCGGTGGGCTGGGCGGCAAGGGTCGGTAGAACCTTGCGCGCGTGTTTCTCGCGCTGCATATTGCGCGCCGCGGTCGTCAAAAGATGCTCCGTGGTCTCTCCGTCGGCGGGGAAGCAGGAAATGCCCATGCTGACGCCTATGTCTACGGTCTTGCCCGTGCGGACGGGGAACTTATGCGCCTCGACGGCCGCGCGGATGCGCTCTGCGACCATCGTCGCCATTGCCGTCGAAGCCATCGGCATGATGGCTACGAACTCGTCGCCCGCATAGCGCGTCAGGATGTCCATCTGCCGCAGCTCTTTCTTGATGACTCCGGAGATGCCGGACAATATGCGGTCGCCTATAGCGTGTCCGTAGAGGTCGTTGATCTTCTTGAAATCGTCTATGTCCATGCTGATGACGGCCAGCGATTCGCGGTTCATGCGCAGGCACTCGGCCAGACGCTGTTCCAGCATCATGTAGAAGGCGCGAGCGTTCGGAAGATCCGTGAGCGGGTCGGTCAGCGCGCTCTCCTTGGTCTTCTCGAAGGTCAGAGCGTTATTGAGCGCCGAGGAGGCGTGCTGCGAAACCGATTCCAGAAGGCGAACGTGCTCGGTCGTGTAAGACTTGACGCTCTTTGAATAGAGCGTGATCGCACCGAAAGCTCCGTCCTCTCGGATCAGCGGCGAGACCAGCACGCCCTTTATATCCTTTACGACCTCTTCCGACACGCCGACCAGGTCTAGCTCCGGCGAGGCGTTGCACATGGAGCGGGCGTTGGCGATTACCCAGCCTGTAATCCCGTCGCCGACGTTCATACGCCGGCGCGCGAAAATCCCCGCGTACTCGCCGGCGACGTGCGCCGCGTGAGCTTTGCCGGTCTTCTCGTCCACCAGAAAGATGATGCATGTATCGAAGGGAACGATGGCGCGCAGCTTGTTGGAGACGAGCGTCACAGTGTCCGTCAGGTTGAGCGAAGAGCCTATGGTTTGCGCTATCTCGTGAAGCGCGAAGACCTCGCGCTGCGCCTCCGTGATGGAACGGAAACCCGCATCGTCACTCGGAGAGCCCATAATGTCGGAAGCGAGCCCGGCATCAGGACGAGCACTGTTCTCGTTATCCATGCCTTCGGATGCTACCTGCTCTTGAATGTCCTGCGCGTCGATCATATTGTCCAGTTCTACGACGTTCGACACGAACATCTCAACGATGCGCGGGTCGAAGGACGAGCCGGCCATCTTCTTGAGCAGCGCGAGCGAGTCCTCGCGCTGCATCCCCTTGCGATAGGGGCGGTCGCATCTGGTCGCATCATAAAAATCGACGACCGAGATAATACGCGCGACGAGCGGGATAGCATCCCCCTTCAAGCCTTTCGGGTAGCCTGTGCCGTCCCATTTCTCGTGGTGGTAACGAACGATGTCCTCGACCGGGTAGGGGAAGCCGACGCGCTTGAGAATATCGCCGCCCACCGTCGTGTGAATCTTCATCTTGGCGAATTCGGATTCGGTCAGCTTGCCGGGCTTGTTCAGGATGTATTCGGGCACGGCGAGCTTGCCTATGTCGTGCAAGAGCGCGCCCGCAAGAAGAGCCTGCGTCTCGGATTCGTTAACGCCCAGAAGCTTGCCCATCTCGGTCGCGTAAATCTGCGTGCGGCGGACGTGGCCGTGCGTCGTCTGGTCCTTGGCGTCAATCGCGATGGCGAGCGATTCGATCGTATTCATGTGCAGTTCCGCCATCTCCTTTATGTGCCGATTATTTTCGGCCTCGCTTCGACGAACCTCCTCGACGCGCTGTTCGTCAAAGCGATACAAAAGGTAAACCATGGCGATGATCAGACCGCCCAGAAAGATAAACGGGACACCGCCATTTTGCAGCCATGAATAGAAGAGCGCGGCCGAGGCTGCGCCGCCCACCTGCGTCACGGATGTCCAGACCAGGCTTTCACGCGAAAGCGTCAGCCGCATCTTCCCGGAATCAATCGCTATAAAACCTGCGGTCGCAATCGTGCTCAGAGAGTATTGAACCAGCGCGAGCACGCACAGGGGCAAAACCAGCTCGTTAAGGGCAAAGCCCTTATCGCCGGACGGGGCCCCGACGAAGTACCTCACGATCAGCCCGTAGAGCGAGGCCGCGACGAAAGTGGAGATGATGGCTGCGCTCGTGGAGAAAATCGTAATCCGCCGGTCGGTCGAGCGGCACGAGGAGACCAGCCCGACGACCGCCGCCAATACCACAGCGGGCGCGGCCGTGTGCGTCGGGGCAACCGCGTACATCATCGCCGCCAGGAATATAAAGGCGTCGGCCACGGATTTCTGGCTCTGGGTGACGCCGTCGGCGTTCGTCACGGAAACGGTAAAGCGCGTCGCCGCCAGCGTCAGCAGAAGCAGGACTCCACATGGGGCCAGTCCTGTCCAACCCAGCAGCGGCAGGCTCGCAATTGAAACCAGAGCGAAAACAAGCAGCACCAGCGCCAGCGCAGCGATACCACCCAGTAGCGCCAGGCTTTTCCAATTTCCTTTTGGCATGGCTGTTAGAGATTCCCCTTTAAAAGGTTCGGAACTAGAGATGGAAAAGAGAGAGTGGGTCGGGCGTCCTGAAATGCACCCGGAAAGATTTAGTATTTGGATTACCGGCGGTTGCGCCGTTCGATGGTAAGGCTGTTGCTAAAACCAGCTTGGCCGTGTGCCAAACGTGTTTGACACACGGTTAACAATACAGCGTTTACTCTATAACGTCAAGCTTTTTGATGATTTACGACCCTTTCGGCCCGGCCGGGGGCCTTCCGAAGGGATGCCGGGGCGGGCACTCGCCGTATCAAAATATCCATTTCAGAGGGGCTGCGGGCGAAGATTGACAGCCCCTTGAAACTCGCGCCTTGCTTCGCAGCCCCAGGCTTTTCGGGCGAAAAGCAGGTATCTCTGGCGAGACGGAGGGCGCTAGCAAAGGGGCCGACTCTACGGCCGCCAGTGCCTGCCGAGCGGGTGGGTGCGCGCTCTCTCTCCCTCGGGTTCTCAAAGGGTTTGAGGGCCGGTAAACAGCGTGGGAAAGGCTGCCCGTAGATAGAGTGGCTTCCGCCTGTGCGTCCGGCCATGGCTTGCGCTCTGGGGAGAGCGAAGGCAGGAGGATTGAAGACGTTTTGAACATAAAAAATCCATTTATTTACGAACCTTCTAGTGCTACACTGCGCGCGCTGCAACAGTCATTTAGTAGTTTATTTGAGGAAGGCCGGCCAGGCGTCGCTTTTTTGATGGCGGACGTGCAGACGAGTCCGCGCGTCCGGGACGTTTGTTCGCTCAATAGACTCTCGATGAAGGCGGCTTCAGGGCGAAGGAGAGTCTAGGGGCTCGCCCTCAAATTCCGG
>DASQYE010000254.1:0-6133 GCA_035639355.1 Pyrinomonadaceae bacterium | reverse complement strand
ACGGTCAAGAAAGGGTTGCTCAGCAAAACTCCATTCTTAATCACGCGCAATCGCCCGCCCTGCTCGCACACGAAGAGCCTTCCGTCGGGCGCAAAGGCCATCGCCGTCGGGCTCGACAGACCGCTAGCGACCTGCGTCTCGGTGAATCCGGCCGGAAGAGTCGCCGCCGGGGCTTGTGACACCGAAAACGCTATGAGGAGCGCAAGGAGAAATGGAATCTTTAAGCGAGCGTAAGGGGAATGCGCACGAAAGCGCCGCCCCGGTTTCACACACAGCGCACGGCGCTCGCCGTAACTTGATAACACCATAATGACCCCTTGAGTAACGCTAAACACTTCTGCCCGGATTTCAACTTATAACGAAAGGGTCGAAAGCGCAGGACTTTCATCTGACCTGTTATGTGGGGAGATAATACGGGGGCTCGCACTATTCTAAGAGAGTTCCACAGATGACGCCAGCCTAAATTTCACCGGGGAGATTGCCGAAGCGGGTCTTTCGATTACGCCTGAGCGCGCCGGGCATGAATCTCATCGGCCGGAAGCCGCTCCGGGTCGAGCGGAGTCTTGTGTCTGGAAATTCGCGGAGCGCGCCGTCTCTTCGATGGCGGCGAAGAGCTGCTCGCGCTCGCGTTCGTCCGCCGCCTGCCGGTAAGCCGTCAAAAGCTCTTTGAGCGAGGCTAGCTCCTTATACAACCCGGCGTTCTCGATCGGCGGCGTCAGGTACGAGATCAGCTCCGCATAAGAACGACGCTTGGCGATGGAGCCCTCGGACGGATTGTTGACGCTGTAGACGTAGACGTGCGGCAGCTCTCCGATCAGGCGGTCGGGCCAGCACGACGCGGAGAGCCCGACCTGCTTGCCCGGCATAAATTCCAGCGCTCCGTGCGTGCCGACGTGTATGACGGCGTCCGCCCGAAAGACTTTTTCGAGATAGGTGTAGAGCGCCATGAAGCCGTGATGGGGAGCGCCGCTTCGCGCCATCAAGAGCCGCATGGGGTCGCCCTCGTATCCGAAGGTCGGCTGCACGCCTAGAAAAACGCTGCCGAGCGAGATGCCCTGTATCAGCAGCTCGCCGCCAGCAGAATTGATCTTGCCGGGCGCAGCGCCCCACTCCCTTTCGATCTCTTCGACGTGCGGGCACAGACGCCTGTACTCGTCGGTCGTCATACGGTAGGCGACGTTTGCCGTCGCGCCAAAACTCTCGGAGTTTCCCCCCAGCAGCAGCTCGCGCAGCCTGTCCGGGCTTTCCGGCAGCTCGACCGCGTAGCCGTCCCTTTGTAAGCGCCTTAGCATCTCCCATGCGCTCGGGAACACGTCCAGATCGGCCGCCGTGCCGACGTTGCCCTTATTCGGCGGAAAGCAGAAGGCCACGAGCGCCACACGCAAATCCGAGCGGCGCGCCGTTCGCAGCTTGTTCCAGCGCCGCAGCCGTCGCGCCATACGGCGACAGCGATCTTCAAGCGGCACGGGTGCTTCACCTCCAGCGGGCATGCCGCCGTAGACAAAAGGCTCGGTCGCGCCGTCTATCTCCGGGATGGCGACCTGCATCCCGGCCTGCACGGGATTGAGCCCCGTCCCGGACTCCTCCCACGCTTCTATGGTCTGCACGTCGAGGCTGACGGCGGAGCGAAACGGTCGATTCAAGTCCGAGAGGAAACGGGCCGCCGCAACGCTATCATTCATCGCCGGGCCGCCGACGAAGCTAAAGCCCGTGAGCGATACGATCTGGCTGACGCGCGACCTGGATTCCGGCGCGTCCATTGGCCCAGCGCCCGCCGGCCCTCCGGCTTTACCCTTCTTCTCTTTCTTATCATCCTTCTCAAGGAAGAACTTCGCGCACGCCTCGCGATTATCCATAAAAGTTGAGATGGCGGGCACGACCGAAAGCCCCTCCGCCTCTATGGCGCGGATCAACCCGTCGTAGTGAAGCCGCGTGTCGCTTATGATCTGCGGGCGCATCAGGAGCAGCCCGATGGTTTCTTCGGGCGGGAGCGCTCGCGCTCTACTCTGTCCTGTGCGTCGCGCGCTCCATTTCCGGTAGTCCTCGAAGGATTTGAACAGCCGGGGCGCGTCCGGGTGATAAATGGCGACCGCCGGCATCGTCTCCGGCTGCGGCACTTCGATGGCGGCCTTAGCCACGCGCTCGTCCGTCACATAGTGCTTGATCGCGTAGAGCATCATCGAACGGATGTTCGCGGGCGTCGGCTGCAAGAAATAACAGAACAGGTATAGATAATGCTTAATGTCGCGCAGCCTGCCCGCCGAAGGAACGAAGCGCAGGAGAGACGGCAGTCGATCGACAAGTTTCAGATATTGCGTATGGCTTCGTGATTTGCCGCCGCGATGCGCGCCCGCCTGGTCGCCCATCCAAGAGCCGACCCTGCCTACCAGGCGGCCGGCCCGTCCCCGTCTCCCTTTCGCCGACACATCGTCGCCCTTTTCAAGCGCCCCGGACTTTAAAGAGCGGAAGAGCTGGGAGAAATCAAGTTTGCCCATGCGCGTGCGGCGCATAAGGTCTGGCATACAGTTGATGACGACCACCGCGCGATGGCGCTCACCATACCTTTCAAGGGCAGCGAGCAGGCGCGTCGCGTTCTCACCATCCATGACGTGTATGACGAAGACCACGTCGGCCGCGCCGAGGTCACGTTCGACCTCGCGCCACTCGCTTTCCGCCAGAGACAGACCGAAGTTGTAGGCGGCAATGCGCAGGTCAAGGTGGTAGACGCGATTGATCGCAGCTTCCGCCTGCCTGAGCGGCGCAAGTAAGCTCGACCCGACATATAGAACCGTGATGTTCAACACATCCACCTCTGATGAGATAAGCAGGCGTTCAGGCGACGCCCTCGATCTGATCTTCGAGCCCGGCGAATATCTCGCGCAGGCGATCGACAACGTCGCTTTCGGCCTGCCAGAAGCCGCGCCCTTCGGCTTCCAGTAAACGCCCGACGAGCGAGCGCGCCGAATGCGGGTTGAAACCTCTCAGGCGTTCGAGCATCTCTTGGTCGAGCACGAACGTCTTCGCCACCTCCGCGTAGACCCAATCGTCCACGGCATCGGCGGTCGCGCTCCAGCCGAAGGTATTGGCGACGTGGTTCTCTATCTCAGCGACGCCGCGAAAACCGTGGTTGAGCATACCTTCGTACCACTTAGGATTGAGCGTCTTGGCGCGCGTTTCGAGCCTCACCGTCTCTTCGAGCGAGCGCACCTTTGCGTCGCGCGCGAGCGCATCGGAAAGATAAATGGCCGGACGCGCGCGGGCGCGCTTCTCTACCGCTTTGGCCACGCCGCCCAGATATTCAAAGTAATGATCCACGTCCGTAATGCCGATCTCGAAGGTGTCTATATTCTGGTAGGCGGCTTCGACGCGCGCCAGAGCGCGATCCATAGCGCGCCGCGCTTCCCTTCCTTCGATCGTGCGGCCCGCCGAATCGCGGCCGTAGGCGAAGCACTTGCGCGTGACGAAAAGCTCGCCGAGCGCTTCGTCGCGCTCCCACTCGGAACCCATCACCATGAAATTGACGTTCGTCCCGTAATTGCCCGGCGCGTTTGAGAAGACTCTGACCGCCGCTTCGTCAAACGACGCCCCTTCGGCACTCATCTGCTCCGAGACGTGACGGCGCACGTAGTTCATCTCGGGCGGCTCGTCCAGCGAGGCGACGCACCTGACGGCCTTGTCCAGCAAACCGATCGTCGCGCCGAACAGGTCGCGGAAGATACCGGAAACCGTCATCACCACGTCTATGCGCGGGCGATTCAATTTATCGAGCGGGATGGCTTCGACCTCCGTCGCGCGATTCAACTGGTCGCGGCGGGGCCGCACGCCGAGCAGCCACAAAGCCTGGGCCACGCCCTCGCCCTGCGTCTTGATATTGTCGAGCCCCCACAGGATCAGGGCCATCGCGCGCGGGTATCGTCCGTGCTCCGTCACGTGTCGCTCAAGCAGCGAGTTGACGACACCTTCCGCGCGCGTGTAAGCGACATCGGACGGAACCGTGTAGGGGTTGATGGCGTGAGTATTGCGCCCCGTCGGGAGTATGGACGGGTTCTGGACGATGTCGGCGCCTGGGCCCGGCTCTATGTATTCGCCTCGAAGCGCGCGTGCCAAAGCGTCAAGCTCGACGTTCGTCGCCAGCTGCGCCGAGATTTTTTCGAGCAGTATGAACACAGGGCGCGACTGTTGCGGCGACACGCGCGCAGTGCTCTGAAGCCGGTTGACGGCCTCGTCCGCGCCGCTTGAGATGAAGAGCGCAATCGCTTCTGAAACTATTTCGTCAACGCGCTCGCGCTCCCCCAGTCTCACCTCCGACTCGCCACCCGCCCGAAGCAGCGCGGCGTATGAATCCAGGCCCAGACCTTCGGCGACTAGATCGGGCAGGGCGCGCGCGCCCGTCTCGGGCCTGTCGAACGACGCCACCATACGCAGCATGTCGGCGAGCGCCGGCGTCTCCGGCACGCGCCCGAACACGTGCAGCCCCGTCGGAATCAGCCGTTGCTCGATCTCCAACACCTGTTCGTAGAGCGCCAGAACGCGCCGGTCACGATCTTCGGCCGAAAGCTTTTTCGAGGCGGCGTCCTGTTGGTTGCCCACGTTCTTCATAAAGCCAGCTCGGAGAATGGCGAGTGGTCGGGAGTCGGACGGGGCGCGAGAGCCACGTGACGCCCGCCGAGTGTCGCGGCGAGCCGCAGCGCCTCGCCCCCGTTTACGAAACGGTTCTGCGTATCGACGACGATAGTTTGGACGCCCGCTCGCCTGAGCGCAGCGCCCGCCCCGCTCAATTCTTGTTCGATCACACGGCGTCGCGTCGTCCGGTCAAGCGTTTCGTCCATACTCAAAGAGACGTTGGCCCGGCCGTCCGTGAAGACCAGCAGAAAGACGCTCTGCGTTCCCTGCCGCCGGGCACGGCAGGCTATCTCGATTGAGCGCGCGAGCCCGGCCGAGAGCGGCGTCGCGCCGCCGACCGACAGAGCGTCCAGTATATGCTTGGCGCGCGCCATGCTCTGGCAGGGCGGAAGCTCAATCTCGGCCCGTCGCCCGCGAAAGCTGACGAGCGCCACGCGGTCGCGCCGCACGTAGGACTGGCGTAAAAGCCCACAGAGCGCCTCCTTCGCCTGGCCTATGCGGTTCAGCGCCATGCTCCCGGATGCGTCTATAGCGAAGATGAAAAGCGCGCCGATCTTTCGCTTGAACCGTTTATAGCGAAGCGCGTCGCCGTCGATCCGTAACATAGGCTTTGCGCCGCTCGCTTGTTCGGAAAGACTGTCGCCCCCCGCCTGTAATTCACGCGCGCCGCCTGCGGCCTTTTGCGCCGCCGCGCGCAGCGTCGCATCGAGCGCGATCTTCCCTCCGCACTCTGAATCCAAGACCGAGCGCGCATAACGACCGCGATGCGAGTTGTAGCTGCTGCTGCGCCCGGCGTTTCTTTGTCGGCGTGACGAGCGCGCCTGCGCGGTCGATCTACGCTGCGCGGACGGACTTCGATCGAGCGGGAGTTCAGGCAGTTGAACGCCCTTCGATGGCGCGGCATGATGAGTCGCGCCGCCGTCGCCGTCACCCTCAGGCGCGACCTCGTCTCCGAAGCCCGTGCCGTCACCGCCGCCATTCTTAGAGCCGCCACTACCGGGCCGCCCCGCACGCTTATTTGCGCCGGTATTTGCGCCTGCATCGCCGTCTTGTTCGTCTACGGTCTCGGCGCGCACGGGCTCTTGGGGTTGCGCGGGAAAGAGATCGTCGAGCGCATCCCGTATGCGTGCGCTGCCGGTCGTCTGTTCCAGGGGGTCGCGGCGCAGGCGATGGCTGAGCGCCATCAGGGCCACACGGCGCACATCTCTGTCCGACACTTCACGACGGCCCTCGAAGGCTGCGAGCGCGCGCCCGGCACGCGCTATGGTCAGCTCGCCCCTGTGGCCGTCAATCCCGAGCTGTAAGCAAAGCTCCGCTATGCGACGCAGGAGCTTGCGCGGCAGCTCGACTTCGGCAAAGCGCTTGCGCGCGAGGTTGAGCCTGCGGCGCATGCGCTCCTGTTCCGCCCCGGCGCGGGCGCGAAACGCTTCCGGGTCGCGCTCGAATGAGGCGCACCGCTCTACTATCTCCACGCGCTGGTCCAGATCGACGACCGTCCCGACTTCGACGT
>DASQYE010000253.1:0-5814 GCA_035639355.1 Pyrinomonadaceae bacterium | reverse complement strand
GGTGGGCATTTGGTCGTCCCTGCGCACGTCGCGCAGGGCTAGCAGCGGAAATGCTTCGGCGTTTGATCGAATCATCAATCCAGGTAAAGGAGAGTTCGGTTTATGCCAGACGCAGCCAAAGGCTTCTTGATCGTCCTGCTTGTTACCCTGATGAGTATTGGCGACGCCATACTGCTTAACTACCTGGCGGGCATGCTGGTGGAGCATCAATGGGCGGCCCTGGCGGGCGGTATCTTCGGGCTGCTTTACGGGCTCGAAGCGGGCATCCTGCTCATCTACACCTGAACTCTCCGAAGGGGTGGGTACAAATGATAATAGATATGACGTGGAGCCTGCCGAACACCATCTGGGGGTTCGTTATAGGTAATTTGATCTTCCCCATTTTCGGCTCGCCGTCGCGCGCCGACAGCCGCGACGCCGGTTGGATCGTCTACATGCCGAGAGGCAGTTCGGGCTTCGGCCACTCCACGCTGCAAACGCACGGCACTGTAAACCTCGGAGGGGCGGGGCAGCACGAGTTGATGCACGTGTTACAGGCTCGCATCTGCGGGCCGCTCTTCCTCCCCATCTATGCCGTCAACTACGTCGTCAATTTCATATTGCAGTTGCTCTTTACGGGCACCATAGGGCTGATCCTGTGGAAGCTCAACATTCGTCAAACGCCCTATTTCCGGCCTTCTCCCAATTCGGTAGTGCAGGGATTCTTCGGGTGGATCTACTGGGCCACGATCTTTGAGCTATGGGCCTATGCGACGGGCAATCCCTGACTGGTGGGCGTAATAGGAGAGCGCAGCCTGCGACTCCTGCAAGATGGCCGTCTTGAATAACACATTTCATCTGTGGAGGATACTTGAGTGCTTGCTTCAGAAAAGAAACTGCCATTCTGGGGATTCATCACAATCGCTATCATCTTCTTTTTCCTTCCGATGACGATCCTGCTAGTCATGGGACTAAGCGGCTGGCCCGGCGAGTACGACCTTAAATGCTGCGGGAGTGCTAAAAGATGCGCCGTGGACAAGTGTTACTGCGAAGCGATCACTCCGGGGATCATCGCGCAGAAGACCAGCACTTGGTCTAACCTGATTCCGGCGACTCTCGGTCTAGTCGCCACAGGCTTGTTAATGCTTGGCTTCCCGAGCCCCGGAACCAATCCGCACGAGAAAAACATGATCGTCAATGATCTGGCGTTCGCGGCAGTCTTTTGCGGGACGATAATTTTCCTGGGGACGGGCAGCATGTTCTTCCACGCTTCGATGAAGGACTGGGGCGGGTGGACGGATAATCTTTCGATGAATGTTTTCGGGATTTTCGTTTTGCTCTACGGGATTCTCCGCCTGGTCGGTCTGCCGAGCGGGGAGCTTGCGGGATTAAGAACTGATCTGTGGCTCTTCTGGGGCGCGTATCTTTTGCTTAACGTAGGGCTGGCGATCTTTCTTTGGAACGTTCCGGATGCCGGAACTCCGGTCTTCGGGATTATTATCGGTTCGGCGCTTATCCTTGAGTGGATCATCTATTTCCGGGGGGTGTTTTCCAGCACGTCCGGAAGAATCGGCGGCCCGCATCTATGGTTCTGGCTGGCCAACGGCACTTTCCTCGTCGCCTTCATCATCTGGCTACTCTCCGGTACTGACGGCCCTCTATGTAAGGACTGGGATATCAAGGGTCACGCATGGTGGCACATCCTCTGTGGCCTTGCCGTTTTCTTTCTTTTTCTTTATTACCGTAAGCAGGAGAGAGTGTCGTAGAGAGAGAGACGTTGAATCCTTGAGGGATACGTCACAGGGCAATCGTATAGAGAAAAGGCGCTCCGCCGAAACGGTTCCGGCGCGAGGCGCAACCGAAAACGTAAAACTGATTCCGAAAGCTTAAAAGGAGAAAGTAAAGATGTTCGCATTCGACCGCAAAAAATTCTTTGAGGGGTACCGCACTCGCTTCGGGCCGCTGACGCAGAGCATAGTCGATGCGCTGGAGGTTCTACTGAGTCAAATAGAGCAGGACGCGCGCTTTAATAATACGGAGACGGATAGACGCCAGCTGGCCTACTGCCTGGCCACCTTCAAATGGGAGACGGCTCATACCATGAGGCCAATTGACGAGCATGGCACGTCAGCCTACTTCAATAATCGGTATGGCCCGCAGACAAAGGTTGGAAAGATACTGGGGAATACACAGCCGGGTGACGGCGCTCTGTTTCACGGCCGTGGATATGTACAGCTGACGGGCCGAAGAAACTATGCCAAAGCGAAGGCTCTGACGGGAGTTGATCTGCTGGCGGAACCCGACCGCGCGAAAAACCCAGACCTTGCGTATCATATCGCTATTCAGGGGATGAAAGCCGGGTGGTTCACGGGCCGAAGGCTCGATCAATTTATCAAAGACGGTGTGGCCGATTTCGAGAACGCGCGCACGATCATCAACGGGCACGACAAGGCACAGAATATCGCCGACATAGCGCGGCGCTTCAATGAAGTCCTGCTCGCATCCCTTAAATGAAGTGCGCCCGGTAAGCCGCAAGGGGACGGCCCGCGAGTCAGCAATCCCTTCACCGTCAACCCTGATCTGCCGGCGAAGCGTGGGCGGCCGTCTCAGCTCCAAAATCAGATGGCCCGGTCTGTGAGTTCCGTAAAGGTCGCGCCGTTCTATTAAGACTCGCGGCTATTCAGCCTTTACGAGAACGTTGATAGCCGGAAGAAAAGTGAGGGGCGCGCTGCGGATATGCGGCGTGCCCCTCTCGCTAAAGCTGATGCCGGCCCTGAAGCCTTAGTCCTTGAGGCTTTAGTCCTTGACCGCCTCCACGATGCTGAACGGCGACCTGGTCGGCACGATGCGCGTCAGTCGCAGGCCCGCGGCGGCGAGCAATTCGCGGTACTCTAGGGCCGTGCGCTCGACGCCCCCCGGCGAAGAGAGCATTTCCAGGTCGAGCAGCTTACTGTAATGAGGCTCGTTGCCTTCGGGCACAACCATCTCGACGATCAGGACTTTGCCGGCCAGCGGCATCACTTCTCGAATGTTGCTCAATATCTTGGTCGCTCGCCTGTCATCCCAGTCGTGTATGATGTGCTTCATCATGTAGGCGTCCGCGCCCGCCGGAACTGAAGCGAAGAAGTCGCCCGCGACCCTTTCGACCCGGCCCGAAACGCCCTCTCTTTCGAGCAGCGCATCAGCGCCGCTCAAGACCGGCGGCACGTCGAACAGAATCCCTTTCATGTCCGGGTACGCCTTCAAGACTTGCGACAGCAGGTAGCCGTGGCCGCCCGCGATGTCCGCCAGCGTCCTTATCCCGGAGAAGTCGTAGCCTTCGACGACCGCCGGGGCCGTGGCCTGTGACATGTCCGTCATGGCGCGGTTGAAGATTTCCGCCTGCTCAGGATTCACAGCAAAGTAATCGAAGACCTCAGCGCCGTGCATGTGCCCCCAGCCCGGCTTGCCTGTCCGCACGCTGTAGAGCAGGTCGCCCCAGACGCGCCAGTGCCATTCCTCGCCCATGAATATCACGCCGTTGCGCAGGGAGTTGGGCGCGTCCGAGCGCAGCGGCTCGGCCAGCGGCGTGAGCGCGAAAATCTTCGGCTCGGTTTCACAAAATACGCCCGCGCCCGCCAGGCTCCGCAATAATCTGTAGAGAGCCTGTTCGTGCGTGTCAGTCGCGGCCGCCAACTCGCCCACTGAACGCGGGCCGTCTGCGAGTAAGTCTGCCAGCTCCAGCTTGGCGGCGACGTACAATGCCTGCGTCATCAACGCGCCGAAGACCATCTGCGTTAGAAAGGCTTCGGGGGGAAGCGGCTGGGCTGCTGCTGCTGACGCCGCCGCTGTATTGCTCTGAGTGCTCATCGTTGCTTCTCCTGCAAGAAATTTATCCTCGAAGGCTTTATGCCCTCCATACATTAACGCGTAAAGGAGAGCGAAAAAGAGTCAGGCGGGAGCGTAAATTTTTCAAGGGGGTTTCGCAATCAGATGGCCCATGAGCGGAAGCTTAAAGGCATCAAGGCACAGCAGCGGAGGGGGGATGGCTTGAAAGAGAGGGCGGGGGAAGCGCCTGTAAAGGTTAAAAGGCGCTGCCCGCTTGCGAGCAGCGCCTCCCCTTATAGTTCCCGGTAAAACGGGGCATGGCGACTTGCCGGCCGCCTTAAGGCGGTCGAAGGCGATCGAAGGGTCGCACAAAGTCGGCTGCGGCCTGAGCGCCTACGGGGGCGTCTGGGCGACGGGCTGCCACTTGGCCTCGAAGTCGTAGTCTCCATCGCTGGTGATATTCGTCAGGCCGCTGCCGTCCAAGTTCACACAGTAGATTTCACTGTCGCCGTCCACGTAGGTATCGAATGCCAGCCCCGTCCCGTCCGGCGACCATTCGGCCTTAACGCCGCCGTTATAGCTATCCGTGAACACGGGCGACTGATCGGTGCCGTCCGAGTCCATCACGTAGATACCCTGATCGTCGTAGCTTCTACCGAAAGCGATCTTCGTGCCGTCGGGCGACCAGACGGGAGCGAAGTCGCCCGCCTCCGGGGTGTTGGTCAGATTCGTCTTCCCGCTGCCGTCCGAGTTCATCACGAAGACATCCGGGAGACAACTTTCCGTGATCGGGTCTGTAACATCGCCCTGGTACAGAATCTTCGTTCCGTTGGGCGACCACTGCGGCTTGTCCTGAGAATCAGAATCATTCGTCAGATTGCTGAAGCCCGTGCCGTCGGCGTTGATGACGCAGATGTCATAGTTGCCCGTGTTGCTGTCCCAATTCTGCCATGCGATCTTCGTCCCGTCGGGCGACCAGACGAAGTTGACGCCGTTCGAGCCGTTGGTGGTAAGCCGCGTCGGGTTACTGCCGTCCGAGTCCATCAGCCAGAGTTCTTCCGCGCCACTTCGATCGCTGTTGAAGACGAGCTGTGTGCCGTCGGGCGACCAGGCTGGCTCCCAGTCGTAAGCCGGATCGTCGGTCAGGTTTACAACCCCGCTGCCGTCCGCGTTCGTGACGTAGATTTCCGCGTCGCCATCCCTATAAGTGACGAAGGCGAGCTTGCCGCCAGGGCCCTGCGCGGACTCTCGAACCAGGAGGAGCACGTTCGCCGTATTGTTCTCGGCGACCGGATCGGTCAGAGTGCTCTCGGCCGTTATGCCGACCAACAAGTCCAAGCCGTTATCGACGTTGATGGTGGCGTTGATCGTGGCCGTCTGCGCCTCGTAGACATTCATGTCCCCGAGCGGGCAAGTGACGGTCGTCCCATTCGTGACGGGCGTGATTGTGCAAGAGCCGGCGGGAGTTTCGGCCGTATTGACCTCCACGTCCGCCGGGAGCGTCGTCGTCAGGGTTGCGTCCGTGGCCTCGTCCGGGCCGTAATTGTAGACGGTGCTGTTGAAGTTGACCGCGCCGCCCGACTCTATCGCCGAAGGGTGCGCGCTGGCGTAGATCACCATGTCCGCTTCGCCGGTCGGCATTAAGGCTGCGAAGATGGTTCCCATCCCGGCCAGGTTGCCGAAAGACTGATCGCGCGAGCGCAGCCCTGCTGTGCGAGCGCCACGGCCTCCGGGCAGATGCGAAGCGCGATTTATGATCGTAGGGCTTGAGAGGGTTGCGGAATAAATTGCCTGGGCGGAACAATTCAGTAGGATCGCCAGAGACAGAAGCAGTCCGGTGCCCTGCCTGAAGAGGCGAGAGGAAAACATATTTTTTCTCCTTGGATGAGGGTTTAATCGATCGGAGCGCCGCCCCGCTTTGAGCTGCGACCGGCCGGCGCAGAGTCCCTTACAGGCGCAGCATCTCGTTCGATCATCTCTCGTCGGAAAGCGAATCGGAGCGAGCTGCGCCGCCCATCCCAGATAAAA
>DASQYE010000252.1:0-9991 GCA_035639355.1 Pyrinomonadaceae bacterium | reverse complement strand
CGACGAGTTGGCCTCCGTCCTCTCGCACGAAATAGGTCACGTCGTCGCGCGTCACAGCTTGAAGACCATACAGCAGTCGCAGGCCCTGGGCAGCATCGTCGGCCTGTTCGGCTCGATCACGGGGATTGCGGGCAACACGGCGGGCGAGCTGGGCACGGCCGCCGCGCAGATAGTAGCGAGCGGGCTGCTGGCCGTACACAATCGCGAGGAAGAACGCGAGGCCGATTTTCTGGGCGTGCGCGCGATGCCGAAAGCAGGGTTCAATGCCGAAGGCATGGTCACTATGTTTCAAAAACTACAGAACGTCAGCCGCTCGGACTCTTCGCTCCTCGGCTCGCTCTTCAACGACCATCCTGACGTGCAGGAGCGCATAGACAACACCCGCTACGAGATCAACCGTATGCGCAGCGCCAGGGGGCGCGGCTAAGGTTTTCCGCCGTGGGCGACACAGTCAAGCCGCGAGGGATTTTAAGCAACGCTGAATAATCCCTCGCGGCTTTAAGACTGTCCGCAAGACTGTCTGCGTCTTATCTACGGCCCTTGAATCGCGCCGCGAGCCTGCGCTCCCTCACACGTCTTCCGGGCCGGAAGCAAAAGCGGGCGGCGAAGGCGTCGGGGGCTCGAATGCTACCTGCTGTTTTCGTCGCGTGAGCGGAACGCCAAAGATGACGAGCGCGGCGGGAATGAGCAACCCCAGGTTGCGCAGGGCTGTGCTGACGCCGAGTTGACTGGCGATGATGCCGCCGAAGCAACCGCATTCGAGCGGCTCGCCGTGCTTGACCTTAACGTAATAAAGAGCGTAGGCGGCGAAACCCACGAGTAGCGCGGCCGACCACAGGCCGCCCCAACGCACGGTCTGCGGCAGGACGAGAAGAAGCGCGGCCAGGACTTCGGCCGCGATAACAATGACGGCTGCCGGCCAAGCCCAGCCCGTCCATACCAGGTTGGAAATATTCCCGACGAAATCCTTGAAAGTGTAGAGCTTCGCCCCGGCGGTCAACAGAAAGAGCGCCGCGAGGCCGAAGCGGCTAATCAGAACCAGGATTTTGAGCAATAGGCGACGGGTCATAATAAAGGGTGAAGGCGGAAGGATGAAGGATGAATCTGATTTAAATTTCCGAAATCTCAAATTTCAGATTGAGTATCTCAACTTTGAGATTAACGCTTTCATCCTTGCGGCCTTCATCCCTCATCCTTACCTTTCATGTTCCGGCCAGCGAGACTACTTTTTCGGCGGCGTCCTTCATGCCGCCCGCGACCGTGAAGTTCAGGCCCGACTCGCGTATCACGCGCTGGCCCTCTTCGACGTTTGTCCCTTCGAGGCGGACGACTACGGGGACGCTGACGCCCAGGTTCTTCGCCGCGCCGACCACTCCGTTGGCCACCATGTCGCAGCGCACTATGCCGCCGAAGATGTTTATGAGCACGGCGCGCACGTTCTCGTCGGCGAGCAGGATTCTGAAGGCCGCTTCAACGCGCGCCTGCGATGCGCCGCCGCCGACATCCAGAAAGTTAGCCGGCTCGCCGCCCGCCAGCTTGATGATGTCCATCGTCGCCATAGCGAGCCCCGCGCCGTTGACCATGCAGGCGATGTTGCCGTCGAGCTTGATATAGTTGAGGTCGAACTTCGAGGCCTCTATCTCCAAAGGCTCTTCCTCATTGAGGTCTCGCAAGGATACGAAGTCCTGGTGGCGATAGAGCGCGTTGTCGTCGAAATTGACCTTCGCGTCGAGGGCGATCAGCCGTTTGTCCTTCGTCAGCAGGAAAGGGTTGATCTCAAGCAGGGATGCGTCCATCTGTTCGTAAGCCGTGTAGAGCGCCTGCATGAACTTGGCTGCCTGGCCCACCAGCTCGGCCGGCAATCCAAGGCCGAAGGCTAGCTTTCTAGCCTGGAACGGCCGGAAGCCGACGGCCGGATCGATCGTCTCCTTGAAAATCTGCTCAGGCGTATGAGCCGCCACCTCTTCGATGTCCATGCCGCCGGCCGCCGAGGCCATAAACACAGGGCGGCCCGTCGTGCGGTCGAGCACTATGCCCAGATAAAACTCCTTATCGATCGGCAAGCCTTCTTCGATCAGGAGCACGCGAACTTCCCTGCCCTCCGGGCCGGTCTGGTGCGTGACGAGCTTCATGCCGAGCATCTGCTGCGCCAGGTCGCGCGCCTCGTCCGCGCTTTTAGCGAGCTTCACGCCGCCGCCTTTTCCGCGCCCGCCCGCGTGAATCTGCGCTTTGACGACCACCACCTCCGTGCCAAGCTCTTTCGCCGCGTGATACGCCTCCTCGGGCGAACGCGCGACTATGCCTCGCGGCACGGCGACGCCGTACTTCTTTAAAAGCTCTTTGCCCTGGTACTCATGAATCTTCATTATCTCGCTCCTAGCCCTCGCATCGGCGCTGCACTTCTCGGACGCGCAACAGGATTTCGTAAATCGGTGTCGAGGAGTGTAGCCTTCGGGCGCGCGGCGCTGCAAGTCTTGCGCGGACGGATTACGCTATTGATCGAAAAGCGTAAACGCGTTAAGTTTGCGCTGCTCTACGAACCGGAAGAGGGGCGGCCGTCGAGGGAGAGCGCCGTCCCGACTTCACAACCCCACGGGAGACTATCCGGATGAGTGAAGTCATCGTCCAATCGACTACGAACCTACAGAACAGAGTGCAATACGGCGGCGGCCAGGAGATGATAATAGACGAGCCCGCAGACATGGGCGGCGACGGCGCGGGCCCGGACCCTTACACGCTGCTGCTCTCCGCGCTCGGCGGATGTATCTCGATGACGGTGACACTCTATGCGCGCCGCAAAGGCTGGCCGCTTGAGCGCGTGACGGTACGCCTGCGCCAGCAAAGGATTCACGCAAAGGATTGCGTCGAATGCTCGCGAAGTGCGGAGGGCTTCGTCCATCGCATCGAGCGAGCCGTTACGGTCGAAGGCGATTTGACGGACGAGCAGCGCGAGCGTCTACAGGAGATCGCGCACAAGTGCCCTGTCCATAAGACGCTGACCAGCGAAATCGTCGTCGCGGATACGGAAGAGCTGACGATGGTTTAAGGCAAGGGGGCCGCTCGGGTCGGAAGCAGCCCCCTTGCGAGATAGAATCAGGACTCTGAGAAAACGAGCGCGCTATAAGACGCGCAGGAAAGCCACCAGGTCTGCCTTCTCCTGCTTCGCCAGGTTCAGCTCCAACACTAGGTTGAAGAACTCCACAGTATCTTCCAGCGTCAGCAAGCGCCCGTCGTGCAGGTACGGCGGAGATTCCTTAATACCCCTGAGCGGGAAAGTCTTGATCGGCCCCTGCTTCGTAATCATCATGCCGCCCTCCATGCGCGGCTTGTAGAAGCGCTCGACTTGCAGATCGTGCATCGTTCCGTCCGTGTAAAAGGGCGGAGTGTGGCACACGGAGCAGTTGGCTTTCCCGAAAAAGAGTTCTTCGCCGCGTATCTCGCTCTCGGTCGCTTTCTTTCTGTCGAGGCGGCCGTAGACGTTCAGCTTGGGCGCGGGCGGGAAATCAAGCAGCTCCTGGAACTCGGCCATCGCGTGAATCTGCGAGCCGCGCTCCAGAATGTTCAAGCCCTTTTTGGTCGCCACTACAGGGTCGCCGTCGAAGTATGCGGCGCGCTGCTCGAACTCCGTAAAATCTTCGACCGTGCGCAAGGCGCGCTGCGAGCCGAAAAGGCGCTGTATGTTGACGCCGCGCAAGGAAGGGGTCTCAATGCGGCGGCGATTCTCCTGCGGGCGGATGTCGCCCACAAGGTGCGCCGCGCCCAGCGTGTGACCGTTGACGTGGCAATCGAAGCAGGTGACGCCGCGCATCCCGTCCGGCTTTTCCGTCTTACGGTCGGCCGTGGCGTTAAACTGCTGCTGCGGAAACTGCGTCACCAGCAGCCGCAGTCCGTCGAGCTGCTTCGGGTTGAGAATGCCATTGAACAGCTCGTAGAAATTATCGATCGTGACGAGCTGGCCTTTGGAGACATCGCCCAGGTCTGGACGCGTCGTCAGAAAGATGGCTGGCGGAAACTCCGGCAGGAACTGCTCGGGGATGTCAAAGTCCATATCAAAGCGCTCAAGCCTCGGCTGCGCCTTGACGTGCACCTGCGGGAAGATCATTCCGCCGACCGGATGATTGACGTGCGGCAGCGGCAAGTAAGGGAATAAACCTTTTTCCCTGATCTCGTCAGGCGACATGACGCCCAGCTGCTCCCACGTGACGCCCGCTTTGAGCCGCGCCGTGGGCCCGGTGGCGATGGGCTTTCCGCGCGTCATCCTGACGTTCTGGTCCAGGCGCGCCGTCAGGTCGTAACGATCTTCGAGCAACTTTCTGGCGGCGGCCATGACGCGCCCCTTCGCCGCTTTATCGCGTGCTCGGACGACCTCGAAAGGCTCTTCGACTACCGGGGTGAAGGAAGACTGCTGCTGGTCTTCCGGCTTGGGTTTCTGCGTGCGGCTCTGCGCATCGGCACCCGTGTTGAAGAGCATGGCGGATGCAAACGCGGCCACGAAAGCGAGGACGACCAAAAGCTTGATACGTGCGTGGCTATTCATGTGCTCCTTCCTTTCAGGTCTGTGGCAAGTTTCTGTGAAAGAGCTGATTGCAGGGGCAAGAGAAAAGCGTATCCGGCTCAAAGGGAGTAATCCTAACCACATCATACTACTCCCGTTCGATTTTGCAATAAGACTGGAATTGATCTAGTCAACGCCTGATCGGGCGTGGTCGCTTCGATGGGCGGCCGGAATGAGCGATCGAGGCGCGCCGATGAGCGACTAAAGCGCGCCGCTCCTTTCGCCTTGCGATGCACCGCTGAAGAGGTGGCAGAATGTTCCCGCCACGATAGTGTACGTGCCCCAGTGACTCAAGGGCGTCTGCAAACCTTCAAGCGTCGGCTTATAGAAGAAGGCTGCGATAAAGAGAGCCGTGGCGACGACGATCAGGCTTGAGCCCGACAAGATGCTCTCATGAGCAGAATAGAGGCGGTGAGATTATGAGCGTTGAGCATTAACATGAGGGGCGAAGTTTTCACCCCGTCTATTTCTCATCTCTCACTAATTTGATGAAATCCTCAGTTACGTGGGGATCCAGTTCTTGTCCCGCCATCTCTGCCAGAACCCTGAGGGCTTCCTCCTTAGCCAGCGTCGGTTTATACGAACGCCTGGAGCGCAACGACGTATAAACGTCAACGACGGCAACGATGCGGGCTTCGAGCGGAATGCCGGTGCCGCAAAGCCCGTCCGGATAACCCGACCCGTCCCAATGTTCGTGGTGATGAAGTATCACGCGTTGAATCGAATCAGTTATGCCGGGGAGCTTTGAAATAATGATTGCGCCATAGATGGGATGCAGCGACATGACGGCCCGCTCTTCCTCATCGAACCTTCCGGGCTTTAAAAGAATTGAAGTCGCGATGAAGTATTTGCCAACGTCATGCATGTGGGCGCTGAACTCGATTTCTTCGAGCGCAGGCGTATGGCTTCTGCCGTTGCGCGTGCAGTGAGTGACAAAGTGTCTCGTCAGCTTGGCTGTGGCATGGGCGTGCGGGTGAATGTGGGCGAAGGCTCTGGGCCGCGTCTCTTGGCCGATGGTGGCGACCGCTCGCAGTATGGTTCGCAGGGCCGTTTCAGCGACGGGGCTATTGACTGTCCGTAAAGGCAGCTGATACTTCATCGAGACATCTCCCTTGAGGGGATCACTAAATCTTGGAGATGCCTGTGTTGCTCCCCTTCTCCGCACAAGATGGGCGTAGCACAAGCCCGTATGGCCGATTACGGACTAATAAGAATACACAAACCGCAGCAACGCAATGCGCCAATCTGATGATGATAAGGTTGCAGTTCGATTATAACGTGTTGATTGACGGTGAGATTCTTCGTGCCGGGTATGCAGCCCCTCCCTCAATTGAGATCGGTAAAATTTACGGATAACGGCAGAGCAGGCAGCGTCATCCCTTCTTTAATGCCGCTTGAAGATAGCGGGCGACGAATGGCAAAGGGCGGAAGCAATGGTCGTCGCTTCCGCCCTTTCTACGTGTCCCGCGCTATGCGTGCGTGAGATTACTTGTCGTTGGCGGGTCTTCTCATGATTCGGATGCCAGGCGGGGGCGGCACTTCCCTGAGCTTGTAATCGGCCGGAACCTCGAAGAGCGAGCGCGGAGGCTCGTTGCGATTGATGTTCGTCAAACGGTAAACGCTTTCGCCGACGAGCGGATCGGTGTTCTTCGTCATCACGACGGTCTGCAACTCGGGCGAATACCAGCGCTCGTTGACGATCTGTATCGGTCGCTCGTTGCCGATCTGTCCGGCGGGGATAGTAATGGTGGTGCGCGTGCCCTCGGCTTCGACGCCCTCGATCATCTGCTTGCCGAGCGCCTCCGTCTTAGGCTTAGGCCCAGGCCTCGCCGCGTGAAAAGGGCCCGGCTCGCCTTCAACATTCTCGTAGATCATCACGCTGGCTCCCATTCCGCCGGGCACCGGCGCTCGAATGACCCTGTCTTCGATCTTGACGCCGGGCCGCGCGCCGCGCGACAGATTTTCTATACGCGGCAGCGGCAGCTTGCGCGCCGTGCGCGTGCGTGGATCGAGTATGAAGTTGAAACCGGCTACGGGGTCGTTGATGAAGAAGGTCTGCGGCGGATCGCCGGCGGCCGCGAACGGGCCGATGGAGCCGAGCGTCTGGTCGCGCCGCGTGCGCCCTTCGCCGTCGCGGTAGACGGACGCTGTGCTCTTGCGAACGATGCGATTGCCGTCGCCGAGCGTCTGCGTCATCTCCGTCACAGCTTCCGCAGAGTATGGTGCTCCCTTCACCACATGGCCGTCAAAACTCATCTCGGACGAGACGAAGGTGAAGGTATTGCCTTCGATGGGCCCACCCGCCTGGCCGCTTATCAACACGTCGGCGGAAGGCGGCGGCAGGGGTATGTGGGCTCCCTCCGGGCCGGGCGGGAGTCCAGGGCCGCCCACGATGATGACATCCTGCTCGATCTTAGGCTCGGCATCAGGCGGAGGCTGCTGGGCGAAAACGCTCGCGATGCCGGCCAGGGCCACGATCATGAAAGCGACGCTCATGCTGATACGTCTTTGTATTCTCATCATATTCTCTCTCCTCGAAAAGATTGCCTTCGGAAATTCCGGTTCGTGCCGTTGCGATAAGGGCTTTCGGCCAGCGCGCTCATCGCACAAAGCGTATCGCCCGCGCCAACCCGTCCTCGCCGAGCAGCACATCGGCCTTGACGGGCTCGCCGGCGCGCTCCGCGTTCACTGGGAGGCCGAATCGCGCCAGCGCCGAGCGCGGCAGCTCTACGCGCACGACCCGACCGCTGTCCAGCCCATTCATGCCGCCACCATAGGTCAGCGGGATAAAATCTGTAGCAATATCGCTCGCCACTGAATTCGTGGCGACGGCTTCCGGCTGCGGGCTCTCGATAGAGCCTGTGGCCGCGCTGCCGCCGATCAGGCTGCGGCGTATCCCGTTCGACATACGCGCCGGCGCAGGAGCAAGCCTCGGCTGTGAACGGCGCGCGGCGGTCGTCAACCCGGCGGGCCCCGGAAGGAGCGCTCGCTCGTCTTCCGGCGCTGTCGGCCAGGAGGACGGCTTTAAGGGCTGCGAGTCGTGCGCGGCACTCCACCGCGGCGCGGATTGACGGGGCTGCGTCGTGCGCGAGGCGACAAACGCGGCGAAGAGCAGCGCCAGCGCGGCAGCAGTAGCCGCGCCGCTCAACGCAGCCGCCAACGCCCAGCGCCGGCCGTAGCGCCCTGCTGCTGCTGCTGTCGGGGGTTGCGCCGTGGGCCCGTGCAGCGTGGCCGCTTTATCGCGCTCTCGAAAAGCAGCGAGCAGCGCCGCCTCGACGCGCGCGGGGGCTTCCGCCTCCTGCGCGCTTGTGGCCAGGGAGCGCAAGCCGAAGGTCAGCGAGCGCTCGTCCGCCAGGCGCGAAGCGCATCGCGCGCAGGTCTCCGCGTGGGCCAACCCGCTCGCGCGCTCGGCCGCTTCCATCATCCGTTCGCGCGCGAGGTCGTCTATGATTATTTCAAAATCCGGACAATTCATGCGAAGCACCTCGCCGTCTTAAACAGCCCCGAGTCTGTGTCGGGCTCTTCACTTTTACCCTGTGTCGCGCGCAATCGCTCGACGAGCATCGAGCGGGCGCGATGCAGCCGCGAACGAACAGTTCCGACCGCGCAGGAGAGCGCGGAGGCGGCCTCCACGTAGCTCATCTCGTGCAGGTCGCAGAGCACGACGACCTCTCTATAATGCGACGGCAGGGCCAGGACGGCCTGCCGCACGGACTCTATCATCTCGCTGCGCAGTAGGTCTTTGAGCGGGTCGCCCTGCGCGACGAAGCCTTCAGCCGGGGCCGCATCGGCCGCTTCCGCTTCGTCCGCGATCTGCACGAAGGGGCGGTCGCGCTCAAGGCGTCGCAACACGTGATTGCGCGCAATCCCGTACAGGTAAGCCTGTAGAGAGCCCCGCGACGGGTCATAGCGATTCGCTTCGCGCACCAGCACCATAAAGACCTCTTGAGTCACGTCCTCGGCGACGGCCTCAGACCCGCTCATGTGCAGGGCGAACCTGTAAACGCCTCCCTGTCGCCGCCTGTAGAGCGACGTGAAAGCATCCTCGTCGCCGGCCATCACCAGCCGCAGCAGTTGGTCGTCACTGGGAGTCTTGTTAACCGTCATCGTGCTTTGATTGCCGATCGTCACCGGGCAGAACCATAAGTGATTCGCACTAGGGTACGGAAAAGTTCCAGAAAGCGCCCTCGAAAACAGAAGCCCTTCGGGGACGGAAAGATTTTCCGTCCGTCAAAATCCCTCGCCCGGCGCTTCGCGCGACCCTCGCGGAGCGCTATTAAGTCGCGTCGATACAGGTTTTTTCGCTTGTACCGGCACAATTAGCGACAGGCCGCCGGCCAGCGCGACGCACAAAAAGCAAAGGGTCTCTGACTCGTGTTGAGCCAGAGACCCTTCGGCTTATCGGGACGGCGAGATTCGAACTCACGGCCTCTTCCACCCCAAGGAAGCGCGCTACCAGGCTGCGCCACGTCCCGCTAACCTTCCGCAAGTATGTCTGGAAATAAAAAAGATTGTCAAATGGCGTGCGAGCCGCTTTGAGGATGCGCGCCGGCGCGTGGGGTGTGCCCCGGCCCTATTTACGGGGGACGCGCCCGTCAGAATCGCTCGCGTCGAGAGTCGCCAGCAAGTCGCGCAGCTGTACGACTAGATGACGCACGGCGTCGCGCTGGCTTCCCGTCAGCGCCATCTTCGCCGCTTGAGACGGCGCTTCCAAGCCCGGCTGATCTTCCGCAGAGAGCGAGGGCGGCAGGCTCTCGCGCTGGACGACCGTTTGCGCGTGTGGTGGCGGTAAAGGCTCTCGCGGGCCGCTCATTTCCGGCGTCACCACTTTGAGCTTGCTGGCCCCGCGCAACTCGCTCGCCAGCTTCTTCTTAGCCCCAGCGATCGTGTACTGATCGTCGTAGAGCAGCTCTTTAATGCGCAGCGCCATCTCCACGTCGCGCTTGCGGTAGGTGCGCTGCCCGGCGCGATTCTTCTGCGGCGCGAGCATTGGGAATTCCGACTCCCAGTAGCGCAGCACGTGCGCCTGCACACCCGTCAGATCGCAGACTTCGCCGATCTTGAAGAACAGCTTTTCGGGAATCGCAATGGTCGCACGGTTCACTACGTTAAGACCTCGCCGGAAAAGTGGCCGGCATCGCACATTAACGCTACGGAATACTTGACGATACACGGCTCGGACGAGCCGTGGCGCACTACCCTGCCGCCATGTTACTCGCGCATAAAGAGCCTGTCAATGCTTATGTTTAAGCCGCCTGAGTTGAGAACGAATGTCAGAGAAGGAGAGCTACCTGCTGAAAATGCTGGGGCAAGTAGGCTGAAAAAGCCTTCATCTACGGACGGCCCGCAGACCACTTTGGCGATGCGCGTCTCGCGCGGCCTGCGCCTGGCGATCCTTCAAAAGCGCCCGGCCCAACTCGTACACAGCGCCGCTTT